>JAGWGP010000010.1 GCA_028867285.1 Microcaldota archaeon
CAGTAGGTCGAGGTCGATGTAGTCGGGATGGTCGAAGTTCACCTCGCGCCCCGCGGCAGTCTCGCTGTCGACGAAGCTCTTGCCCTTGAAGTAGTCGTCCATCGTTATCGTTATGGACTCGCCCTTGAACGACTCGGCGACGCTGGCAGCGACAATGCTGCTCTTGCCCGAGGCCGAGCCGCCGGCTATGCTCACTATGATTGGCCTTTCGGAGGCGGACCTGAGGCTGCCTATCCTCTTGATGAGCGCGCTGACGCCGTCCTCGACGCTGTAGCTCTGCTGCATCTCAGGTTCCCTCCTCCCAGCCGGTGAGGTACCTCTCCTGCTCAGAGCTCAGGCCGTCGATGGAGATGCCCATGCTCTCGAGCTTGAGCCTCGCCACCTGCTGGTCCTGCTCCTTGGATATCTCGTAGACGTCGGGCCTCATGGCCTTGGCCTCCTTGGCCAGCCTCACGATTGAGAGGAACTGGTTGGCGAAGCTCATGTCCATGACCTCGCTCGGGTGGCCCTCCGCCGCGGCAAGGTTCACAAGCCTGCCCTCGCCGAGCAGGTAAAGCCTCCTTCCGTCGGCAAGGGTGTACTCCATGTTGTTCGGCCTGACCTCCCGCTTCGACGTCGACAGCGACTCGAGATCCTCAACGGACACCTCGACGTTGAAGTGGCCGGCGTTGGAGAGGATCGCGCCGTTCTTCATCAGATTCAGGTGGTCCTTCGTGATCACGTTCTTGCAGCCGGTTGCGGTCACGAATATGTCGCCGATCCTTGCGGCCTCGGACATGGTCATGACTGAGTATCCGTCCATCCTCGCCTGCAGCGCCTTGATCGGGTCCACCTCTGTGACTATGACATTGGCGCCCAGGCCCCTGGCCCTCGAGGATATGCCGGTGCCGCAGTGGCCGTACCCGCCCACGACTACGTTCTTCCCGGACAGGAGCACGTTAGTGGCCCTGATTATCCCGTCGAGCGCGCTCTGGCCGGTCCCGTATACGTTGTCGAAGCTCGACTTGGTTGCGGCGTCGTTGACCGCGATTATCGGGTATCTCAGCTTCCCGTCCTTTGCCATGGCCCTTATCCTGTGGACGCCCGTAGTGGTCTCCTCGGTGCCGCCCTGCAGGTCTGCAAGGTATTCGGTGTGCTTGGTGTGGACCGTGAAGATGAGGTCCGCGCCGTCGTCAAGGGTGAGCTGGGGCTTGATCTTGAGGGTCTGCTCTATGCACCAGTAGTACTCCTCGGAGGAGAGCCCGCGCCATGCGTAGATGTCTATGCCCTCGGCGGCGAGCGCGGCGGCGATGTCGTCCTGCGTGGAGAGCGGGTTGCAGCCCGACCACGCGACGGTGGCGCCCGCGGCCTTCAGCGTCTCGACAAGGACGGCGGTCTCCTTCGTCACGTGGAGGCAGCCGGTTATCCTCACGCCGTCCAGGGTCTTGGACCTGGAGTGCGTCTCCCTAAGCTTCATGAGCACGGGCATGCTCGCCTGCGCCAGCTCGATCTTAAGCCTTCCCTGCTTAGCCAATGATGGATCCAGTATCTTCGCCATATAACAACCACTGAAGTAGTCAGTGTGAATATGCACCCAAAAGATAATAACAGTTGCAGTGCAAGCGAAGAAACGGGGTATCAGATGCGACTCGGCTACGCGTAGGCCTCCTTGGGGCGGTTTGCCGAGGCCATGGACCATACGGCATGGAAGTTATGGTAATCATCGAACTCCGATAGCATTATCCTGCCACCCTCTTTAGTAGCCGGCCTGGACTGCCTGTTCACCACTATGTCACCGAGATTGTATATCGCGCCGGAGAGGCCGAAGTCGAAGGGGCGCACGTCCTTGCGCAGTATGGAGTCAAGCCTGTCGAGCTCGAGAAAAACAGCGCCGAACGCGTCTGAGCGAGCGTGTGAGCCTGCGTCAGCGGCTGCGCGCTTGCCGGCCTTGCCCTGATCCTTCCTTATTGTCTCAAGCACCCTCGGAACCTGCTCCTCGGTGAACTCGGAGACTACCAGCATCTTCCTTACCGCGATGGATGGATCCCAGTCGTTTGCGACATTTGCGGCAAGCCTCGACTGCATGAGACGGGCTATGCGGCCCAGGTCCCTTATGGCTCCTGATACGCCGTGGTCGGAGTTGACGTCGGCCTCGAAGCGGAGTATGTCGTGGAGCCTTGTCATGCTGCGGAACACCTCCACTATCGGCCTGCTATCCTGGGCCACATCTATGCCGTAGGGCATATGCCTGTCAGCCCAGCCGTGCCTGGCTGAGATAAGCCCGCGGTCGATTAGGGAGCCGAGCTGCCTCTCGACTATGTCGCCGGGAAGGCCGCTTTTGGCCGTGAGGCTGTTGATGTTGTCATGGCAGAGCACGTTGAAGCTGCCCAGCAACGTGGCCTCGTGACTGCTCAAGTTCTTCGTGTTCATCTTTTCGAGTGTTCGCATCTCTTCAACCCTTAAAGCCTGAAAGCCATCGTGTTCTGCGGATTCTCGGTCTTCTGCGGCTCGCTCGCATTGGAGTATCCACCGCGGAGGAAGTTCGGCCGCTCGCCCCTCGTTATCGCGTCCGCTGTTGAGTAGGCGTCCCTCAAGAAGATTCCGTGCGGAGTGAGCCTAACCATCGAGGCCTTCTGGTAGCCCGTTGATATCTCGTGCAACACGAGCACATTGCTGGCCGTAAGTCCCTTGATCGTGGCCCTCAGCTTGCTGACGGACGTATCAAGCTTGATCGAGAGCTCGTTGACGGAGACCGAGGAGTCGCCCATTGCGGCGATGAGCTTGTGCTCAGCCCTGTTGGGCACCATGTGCACGTCAATCAGCTTGGGTATTGTCGCATCGCTCGGCATGTGGTTCAACTCGTTTTAAGCGCGTCGGCACGCGTCAGGTGCTCCGAGAGAAGGGAGCTCGCGTCCGTATAGGCGGACCTCATCTCGCTGAAGGACTGGAGCGCCAGTATCGGGTCCCCGCTGCTGGCGAGCACGATTCCCCTGGCCATGGAGACCAGGCGCCTCCCCTTCTCTTTGAGGGAAAGGGCTATCGATGGCCCGTGCATCGACGCCATGGAGACGTAGTCCTTGCGCAGGAGCTCGAGCATGACCGGCCTGAAAGTCTCTGTGGTGACCGGCATCTTCTCGGTGTTGTCAAGCGCGAGCTCGTTCACGTAGGATAGCGCGTTCTTGACGAAGAGGAGCGGGACGCCGGAATCCCTTTTCATTCGGGACACAAGGTCGTTGCAGGATATCGAGCCCCTCTCGGGCATGAGCGCCACTGCAAGGAGTGCGGCGGGGCTCAGGTGCTTTCTTTCGTACTCGGCCTTCACCGCCTCGGGGCTCTTCTGCACTCGACTCACCGTTCACAGTCAGTCGAGCATAATATTTATACCTTGCCTGGGGCGTTTAGAAAGCTATTTAAATGCTTGTGTGTATAAACTGTTGCCGGCAAGACCGGTCAAAATTTGCGGTGAAAGCATGATGGCAGACCAGAAGGAATGGATACTGAAGATTGCGGACGAAGAGGACGACGACGAGGACATGGACGACGATGAGGACGACGAGGACTACGACGATGAGGACTTCGAGGACTAACCCCTCGCGGTCGGCACCGGTTCCTTATCCTTTTTCTCGTGGCCGGAACCCCAATTTTTTGTCGGGTTTCAGGTCCCGTTCCCATACAGAAAGATATATAGAAGTCAGCGATGGATATTATATAATAGGGATAGCTGCGTCAGGGCGAGCCAACGGGCGCCCGCGGACATCCGCGCTAATTAAGGTGTTTTGAATTGGCAGGGGGCATTGAGTTGACTGTTGCTGGAGCACTCGTCACGGACGACGGCAGAGGCATAGCCAGGATCGACTCGAAGGCAAGGAAGATGCTCAATGTCATGTCAGGGGACGTGGTGGAGATAAAGGGAAAGAGGAAGGCAACCGCCGCGATCGTGCTCCAGGCCCACCAGCAGGACGAGGGGCTTGACTTCGTCAGGATTGACGGTTACATAAGGCAGAACATAGGCGTTGGGATAGGGGACAGGGTGTTTGTCACCAAGGCCGAGGTCAAGGAGGCGGAGAAGGTGATACTAGCCCCGCCGCCGAACCAGAGGACCCCGCTCTCCCCGGACTTCGCCGACTACGCGAAGAACAGGCTGGCGGACAAGCCGCTGGTCAAGGGCGACGTGGTGCCGATAGCGATGTTCGGATACGCATTCAACTTCATAGTGGTCCAGGTCCAGCCGCACGGCGTGGTTAGGGTCACCGGCAAGACTGAGGTCGTGGTCAAGAACGAGCCGGTCTCGGAGTCGATGGTCAAAATCGGCGACGTCCACTACGAGGACATAGGCGGGCTCAAGAACGAGATACAGAAGATAAGGGAGATGGTTGAGCTGCCGATAAGGTACCCCGAGCTGTTCGAGAGGCTGGGAATCGAGCCGCCTAAGGGGGTGCTCCTGTACGGATCCCCGGGAACGGGAAAGACCCTCCTGGCCAAGGCGGTAGCCAACGAGAGCGACGCCCACTTCATAGACATATCGGGGCCGGAGCTGGTGAGCAAGTTCGTTGGGGAGAGCGAGGAGAAGCTCAGGGAGATATTCAACGAGGCCAAGGAGAAGGCGCCGACGATCATATTCATGGACGAGATAGACGCCATAGCGCCGAAGAGGGAGGAGGCAACAAACGAGGTCGAGAGGAGGATGGTCTCGCAGCTGCTCACGCTCATGGACGGCATGGCGTCGAGAGGGCAGGTCATAGTGGTCGGGGCAACGAACAGGCCAAACGCCATAGACCCGGCGCTCAGGAGGCCGGGAAGGTTCGACAGGGAGATCGAGATCGGGGTGCCGGACAGGAACTCGAGGAAGGAGATACTCCAGATACACACTAGGAACATGCCGCTGGCCAAGGACGTCAAGGTTGACGAGCTCGCCAACCTCACCCACGGCTACACCGGCGCGGACATAGCTGCGCTGGCAAGGGAGGCTGCGATGGCAGAGCTCAGGCACCTGCTGCCGACGATAATAGACAAGAGGACGATACCCAACGAGATACTCATGAACCTCAGCGTCACCAGGCCGGACTTCATGGAGGCGCTGGCTATGATACAGCCCAGCGCGCTCAGGGAGGTGTTCGTGGAGAGGCCCAACGTGCACTGGAACGACGTCGGGGGGCTGGAGGAGGTCAAGGCCCAGCTGAAGGAGGCGGTAGAGCTGCCGGTGAAGAACCCAGAGGCGTTCGAGAAGATAGGCATCAGGCCGGTCAGGGGGATACTGCTGGTCGGGGCGCCAGGGACGGGAAAGACGATGCTGGCGAAGACCGTGGCCACGGAGAGGGAATCAAACTTCATATCGATAAAGGGACCGGAGCTGCTGAGCAAGTACGTCGGCGAGAGCGAGAAGTCGGTCAGGGAGATATTCAGGAAGGCGAAGATGGCCGCGCCGTGCATCATATTCATAGACGAGATAGACTCGATAGCCCCGGCAAGGGACGGCGGGGACGGGGACTCGTTCGTCACAGAGAGGGTGGTCGACACCCTGCTCACCGAGATGGACGGGCTGCACGACATGAAGAACGTGGTGGTGCTCGCCGCGACAAACAGGCCGGACATGATAGACCCGGCGCTGCTCAGGCCCGGAAGGTTCGACAAGATAATCGAGATACCGATGCCCGACGAGGCAACCAGGCTGTCGATATTCAAGGTGCACACCAAGAAGATGCCGCTCGCCAAGGACGTCAACTTCGACGAGCTGGTGAAGGCGACGGAGAACTACACCGGCGCCGAGATCGAGAACATAGTCAGGGAGGCCGGGATGTGCGCGATAAGGAACGCGAAGAGCATAGTCACCAAGCAGGACTTCGCGCAGGCGCTAAAGGAGGTCAAGCCCGCGATACCGCACGAGCTCACCGAGAGGATAAAGCGCTTCAAGGAGGAGCCGGAGAGCATGTACAGATAGATTGGATTTCACGCTGAGAAAAAACACGATGTTAAGTGAGAGTATGAAGATAGTTTATTCGGACCCAAAGACGGGAAAGAGCGGACAGATAGAGGTGAAGGAGGAGGGGACTGCCCTGTTCCTCAACAGGAGGCTCGGCGAGATAGTCGACGGGGCCGCGATAGGAATGAGCGGGTACAAGTTCAGGATATCGGGCGGAAGCGACACGAGCGGATTCCCGATGGACAAGAGCATACAGGGATACCTCAAGGCCAAGGCGCTGAGGGTGATAGCCAACTCCGGAAGCAGGAAGGGGATATTCAGGAGGACCACCGTGAGGGGCAACACCATATCGGCGGACACGATGCAGGTCAACCTCGTGGTCACGGAGTACGGGGAGAAGCCGCTCGAGTACGCGGAGAAGAAGAAGGAATGACGATCCATATGGCAACAGAAGACAGCCAGGTCAGGCAGAGTGTCATCAACGTCGGCACGCTGGGCCACATAGACCATGGCAAGACCTCGCTCACCAGGGCGATAACACACACCTGGACGGACAGGCACAGCGAGAGCATCAAGAGGAACATGACGATAAAGCTCGGCTACGCGGAGGCCACGATAAACAGGTGCCCGAACTGCAAGGGGCCGGAGGGCTACACCACCGGCGACAAGTGCCCGAACTGCGGCGGCAAGGTTGCGCCGCTGGAGAAGATATCGATGCTCGACGCGCCGGGGCACGAGACGCTGATGGCTACGGCGATAGCGGGATCCAGCGTCATAGACGCGATACTCTTCGTGATAGCGGCGAACGAGCCCTGCCCGATGCAGCAGACCAAGGAGCACCTGATGATAATCAACATACTGGGAGTGAAGAACGTCATAGTCATACAGACCAAGGTGGACATAGTGGGCATGGAGGCGGCCAAGGCGCACGAGAGGCAGATAAGGGCGTTCCTCAAGGGCAGCGCGATAGAGAACGCGCCGATAGTGCCGGTGATGTCCAACCTGGGGATAAACGTCGACATGGTGCTCGAGATGATAGCCAACATGCCGAGGCCCGAGAGGGACCTCAAGTCCGACCCGCTGATGTACGTGGTCAGATCGTTCGACGTGAACAAGCCTGGGATAGAGGCCACGAAGCTGGTGGGAGGCGTAATAGGGGGGGCGATAACCAAGGGAAGGTTAAAGAAGGGAGACAAGATAGAGATAAAGCCCGGCATAAGGGTCAACACAAAGTCGAAGAAGGACGTCTACGAGCCGATAGTCACTGTAATAGAGAGGCTGGACAGCGGCGCTGAGCAGCTCGACGAGGCGGTGCCGGGTGGGCTCATAGGAATATCCACCGAGGTGGACCCCACGTTCACGAAAGCCGACGGGCTGGTGGGCAACGTGGTTGGGCTGGTGGGCAAGACGCCGCCGACATTGTCGACCTTGTCGATAAAGTACCACAAGCTGAAGAGGGACGACGTGCCTGAGCAGCACATGGCAGAGAACGAGCCGCTCATACTGGGCATGGGCACGACCACAATAGTGGGGTACATAAAGAAGGTGAAGAAGGACAACCTCGAGGTCGAGCTGAAGCACCCGGTCTGCGCAGACAGGGAGGTCAAGATCGCGGTGATGAGGAACATCGCCAAGAGATGGAGGCTCACAGGCTACGGGATGCTCAGCTGATGAGACTGGCTTTTGCTAATCCTATTAAACCCTTCCGTTCATATTTTATCCATGGATGCGGGCAGGGCAAGGGTCTCGTCGCTGATGAGCAGGAGGCTGGTGGCGGTGCACCCGAACACGAAGGTAGACGTGGCGATAAAGCTGCTTAAGAGCACGAACGTGGGGCTACTCCCGGTGATAAGCGATGGCAGGCTGGTGGGGGTGATAGACGACAAGCTGTTGCTGAGGTACGAGACCGAGAAGAGCTTCTCGCTAGAGGAGAGGGTAGAGAGGTTAATGAAGAAACCCGTCTTCGTGGAGATGGACGGCACGGTGGACGCGGCAATGAAGTACGTCATAGAGCACGGATTAACCAGGCTTCCTGTTGTCAGCTCCGGCGTTGACATGAAGTGCGTGGGAGTGGTCAGCGCCACTGAGCTGCTGGCGGCCAAGGCCGCCAGTAAGTAGTCCCCTTGAAAGCGTTATCTGTATTGCGCTCACCTTGGACCTGGTGCCGTCCTCGTTGACGAGCTCCTCGGTGGAGGTCCTTATGGAAAGGTCCCGCACGTCGGGGAAGAACTTGTCCGCGACTATCTCCCTCACGTCGACGGCCTTGGTTATCGAGTTGCCCCTGGCCTTTATCCTGACCTCCTTCACGCCCTTGTTGAACTGGGTAACTACGGCGAGCACGTAGCTCATCGTGGGCTTCTTGCCTATGTAGACCACGTTCTCGTCGCGGATGCCGGTGTAGCCGGCGTTGTCCCTCTCGTTCTCCATCAGACCCCCGTGCTTGCTGTGCCACAGAGATGCGGCACAGCTGGATTAGGGGATTTAAGCTATATATATCTTTTCGGGATGCAGGATAAGTTTGTAGGACATACGCTTGAGATCACTTGCGCCCGGCCCTCTTTGCGCGGCCCAGCGACCTCGCGAGCGCGGACACGGTCCTGATCTCCAGGGGGACATCGACATCCAGCCCGAGCTCCTTGAGCGTGTGGAAGGGGTTGGCGACGGCTATGTCGCGGAGCAGCTCCATCTCCCTGAGTATCTTCGCCTGCCGCGCGAACCTCATGTTCGCCTCGATCGAGAGAAGAACTCGGGCGGTGAGCTCACGGGCAAGCTCGAGCACCCTCTCCTCGGGCATCAGGCCCTCCCTTATTATCCGCTTGGCCTCCTCGAACCCCCACTCGTTGTCGACGGCGTCGCTGGCGAAGGCCTTGCCGAGCGAGCGCATGAACTCCGGGGAGACGGGGTAGAACACCTTGAAGAATATTGAGCCGAAGACATTGGCGTATGAGCCGCGAAGCACCACGTTGGTCGCGATGATGCGGTCGTTCCAGGCCAGCAGCGAGCCGATGTAGTCGAACACCTCCTTCAGCTCCCTCGGCTCCTTAGTGTCGGGCCTGCGCCCCAGGCCCTCCATCATGTTCTTAAGCGCGCGGGCGTGCTTGGCCTTTGAGGGTATCATGGCGGAGAACCTGGCGGAGTACTCGCTGCCGCCCTCGGACCATCTCTTGTATATCCCCACCATGCGGTCCTCGCCGTAGTAGAAGAGGTTGAGCAGGTGTATGATCGAGTCCATGCTGAAGGTCGTGCCGTTGGGCAGCCTCACGTACTTCTTGGTGACCTCGCCCTTCTTCCTCTTCGTGTCTATGAAGCTGGTGGCGAACTTCACTACGGTGAGCGGGTTGCTCTTCAGGTACTTGTACACGTAGGGGTCCACCCACTCCGGCACGCCGTACTTGCGCAGCGTGGGCCCGACTATCCTCTCTGCTATCCCCTTCATGCGCCTTTCCTCCTCACGATTCTAATTTGCACGGCATCAATTTATGGGTTTCTGAGCCCGGCCCGGCGGCGGCCATCATCCAATCCCTACTTCTTGGGTTTCTTTGCGCCGCGCGCCCTCATCCTGTACCTGTACACGGCCACGCCGCCGACCACTATGACGATCACTATCGCGGCTATCAGCACTGTGCTGCCCCCTTGGCTCCCGACGCCCACGAAGTAGTTGTTCGATGCCGAGAACTGCTGGTTGACGGAGCCGTTGGGCTGCTTCCACTGCTCGTAGACCGTGACCGGATAGTTGCCCGGCACGCCCTGCGAGTCTGCGCTCACCAGGAAGGTTACGTTAGCGGACCCGCCGACAGGCAGGCTGGCCACGTAGGCGGTGCTTGCCACAGGGGTTATCGGGTAGCTGGATTCCAGGCTGAACTGCGCCTGGTTGGCCTCGCTGGTCCCGGTGTTGGTGATCACGAATCTCACCGGCACGTCTGTCGAGCCTGGGGCGATAGCGCCTCCGCTGGAAGATATGGTGAACTGCGCCGCTGGAGCCAGCGAGAGTCCGAGCACCTGGGAGCCGGAGAAGCTGTCGGTGTAATCCGACGAGTAGTAGCTCACCTGCGCGGATATGCCGGCGCTGCTGGCATTGCTCGCCGACACGAGGAGCGGCTCGTCCACGGTCTGGCCGCGGGTGAGGTTGGAGATGAAGAAGTTGTCAACTGAGCCCAACAGGCTTGTGCCTGGCAATGCGCCTATGCTGACGCTGACGTTCCTCGCCGTGCCGTAGCCAGTGTTCTGGACGGCAAGCTGTATCGTCTGGTTGTATCCCTGATAGAGGGCGGCGGGCTGCGGGCTGGTCAGCACCAGCCTTATCACCGGCCTGTTCTGGACGCGGAAGCTCAGCGGCATGTCAGAGGTGCCTATGTACACCCCCGCGGCACCAAGCACGTAGTACGTGGTGTTGAAATAGACGGTGTACGTGCCGGACGGAGTAGTGGCGGGTATCTGGAACGTGTAATTGAGATATCCTGGGTTTAGGCCCGGGTTCAGGATGCCCGTGTGGTAGCTGCTACCTGGCGAGACGTTGAGGATCGGGTAGCTGCCGCTGGGGCGCACGTTCAGGTTGTACACCCAGTCGTTGTAGGAGTTGTACAGCTGGAACCTCACGGTCATGTTACCTCCTGCGGCCACCGGATTCGGGGATACGGTGACGTTCGCAAAGGAGAGCGCGTTGTCCTGCGCGGTCTGGGCAGCGGCCGAGCCGAACAGCAGGCATAGCAGCGCGACGGACGCCAAGATTTGTGTTTTTCTCATGTCTTCACCTATAGTCATAAATGCAATATCATATCTGCCTGCTCGTGTCCCTGAAGAACATCACCGCAAGGGCTATCATCGCGACCGCGAACGCGAGCAGGATGGCGGAGGCCAGCAGCAGCGTGCTGAGCGGCAGGTAGCCCTTGATCATTATGTCCCTGGTCGCGTCCACCGCGTAGGTGAGCGGGTTCACCACCGAGACTGGGCGCAGGAAAGATGGCAGAAGGGTCACGGGGACGAAAGCCCCGCCGAGGAACGCGAGCGGCATCGTTATGGTCTGCGATATCAGCGCGTAGGTCTGGAGCTGCTTGGCCCTGGTAGCCATCGCCACTGAGAGGGCGCCGAAGCCCAGGCCCACGAGCAGTATTATCCATAGGAGCTCGATGAAGCCGAGCAGGCCGGCAGCTATCGTGGCGCCGTAGAGCAGGCCGATCGCGAGGCCGATGTAAGCGCTGAAGGACGACTGCACGGTGCCGTAGGCTATCTTGCTGAGCAGTATGGAGTACTTGTTTATCGGGGTGGTGAGGAAGGTCTTGAGGTTGCCGAGCTGCCTGTCGCTTATCACCGTGAACCCGCTCCCGAACATGGCACCGAACGCGGCGACCATTATTATTATGCCGCCCACCACGAAGCTCTCGTAGTTGCTGCCAGCGCCATAGGCGTAGTTGGCCACCACGGAGATGGGGTCGGCGCCAGCCTGTGGCGCGGTGGCGCCGGTGAGGGACTTGACGTTGAACTGGGCGGCGATCTTCTCCACCACGCCGCTCACCACGCCCGCCGACTGGGGCTGCGAGTTGTCGAGATAGGTGTAGATGGAGGAGGAACCCTGCGGGTTCGAGAACCCTGCGGGTATGACCACCACGGCCGCGACCTGGCCGCTGCTCAGCTCGCTCATCGCCAGGGGCTGAGTGGTGTCGCTGGTCACGACTATGCTGCCGCCGGACTGCAGCATGTTTATGAAGTTAAGCGAGGCCGCGGAGTTGTCGTAGTTGACCAGCGCCACTGGCACGTTCTTTGGTGCGCTGCCGAATGCCCCGAGAAGTATGATGAAGACCAGCGGGAAGATGAGGCCGCGGGCTATGTTGGTCCCTATGTTCTTCTTGAATATCAGCATCTCCCTGATGAACAGCGTGTAGGTGTCCTCTATGATGCTCATCTTGATCTACCCCTTCCCATGAGCGCGGCTGTGGCGTCCTTCTGCGCGTCGTCGGAGCCGGTCTCGTCCCTGACAGCGGAGCCGGTGAGCTTGAGGAACACGTCGTCGATGGTTGGCTCGTGCATGTTGATGCTCTGTATGGTTATCTTGGCAGCGGTGAGCGCCCTCATGAGCCTCTGCACTTTGTCCACGGCATTGGTCCCGCCGGGTGCCACCACCTTGTTGGTGAGGATCTGGGGCTCAAGCCCAGCCTTCTTGAAGACCGCGGCGACCCTGGCGAGGTCGTCCTTGTCCGCGGCGACCTCTATCATGCTGCTCATCCCTATCTTGCGCTTCAGCTCGGCGGGAGTGCCGAGGGCGATAAGCTTGCCGTGGTCTATTATGCCGATCCTGTTGCAGAGCTGGTCCGCCTCCTCCAGGTACTGCGTGGTCATGAGTATCGTCACGTTCTGCTTCTTGTTTATCTCGCGGAGCAGGTTCCATATCTGCGTCCTGTTCTGGATGTCGAGGCCGGTGGTGGGCTCGTCGAGCAGGAGAAGCTGCGGGGCATGCATCAGCGCCTTCGCGGTCTCCAGCCTCCTCTTCATGCCGCCGGAGAAGGTGCCGGCGAACGCGTCCTTGAAGCCCGTTAGGCCGGAGAGGTCGAGGGCGAAGCGTATGCTCTCCTGCAGCTCGGAGGCCGGGATGTGGTGGAGCTTGCCGAACAGCATCAGGTTCTGGGTGGCGGTCAGCTCGGGCTCGACCACGGTCTCCTGGGTCACCACCCCTATCTCCTTCTTGGCCTTGTCCGGGTTCTTGCGCATGTCTATCCCGTTGACCATCACGCTGCCGGAGGTGGGCGGAAGGAGGCCGAGCAGTATGTTTATCGTGGTGCTCTTGCCCGCGCCATTGGGGCCGAGGAGCCCGAATATCTCGCCCTTCTTTATGTCAAGGCTGATGTCGCCAACAGCGGTGAAATCGCCGAACCTCTTGACGAGGTTCTTTATCTCTATTATGTTAGCAGGTGCGGCAGCCATGCTCATCCCAGTATCTTCATAAGCTCCCTCATCGAGGCCAGGAACAGCCTCTTCGACTCGGTGAGCACCCTCCTGCCCTTCGCCGTTATCACGTAGTACTTCTTCCCGCCGGCCATGCCGGATGCGGGGCTGAACTTTATGTAGCCCGACCTCTCCAGCGCGTTTATGGTGTTGTAGACGTCGTTCTTGACGCTGCCCGTGTCCTTCTTGAGGAACATGGAGAGGTGCTCGTTGCCGAGCTCCTTTATTATCGCATAAGAATAGGCGCGGCCCGCCCTTATCCTCCTCAGCACCATGAGCTTCAGGACCTGTCGCTTCATGTCCTTCGTCATGTAGGGGTTCCCTATGTAGGACTTGCCGTCCGCCTTGGTGTATGCCATGAGACCAGTGGTTTAACTTTAATATAGTTTAAATCTAAACTAAAGTATTTATGGCTTCCGCAGCTGCCGCCCAGGCGAGCGGAAGGGGTTTAAAATCTTCCATCCATCATATATCGGGATTTAGATGCCAAGGGATACTCACAGCCATGACAGGGGCTTCGTGTACGTGGCCGCGCTGGCCATAATAGTTCTGGGGATAGTTGCGCTATCGGCCAGGGAGGCGAGCATAAGCGGGATAAACGCGAGCCTGAACAAGGGTTCGGTCATAACCGTGGGAGCAACGGGAGTGTCATACGACCTGCCGTCGCAGAGCACGCTATACCTGGTGGTCAACGCAACGGGCAACACAACGGCAGCGGCTACGGCAAACATAACCGCCACGCTCAACCAGCTCAACGGCACGATTAACGGTTACATAAACGGCAACCAGACTTACGTATCGACGACGGGATACTCGTCCTACAGGATATACAACAGCTCTGACTACGCGGTCTTCGAGAACCTGGCGGTGGTGATACCCAACATAGCCAACGTCAGCTCGGCGATAGGCGCGATCTCGCAGATACCCAACGCCTACATAACCGGAGTCCAGCCGATGCTGTCGGACCAGCAGATCACCTCGATGAGGAGCGTTGCGCTCTGGAGGGCGCTGCAGAACGCCACGGCCCAGGCCCAGCTGCTAGCCGCGCCGGGAAGCGTGCTCAGGCAGTCGAACATAACGGTGAACACCTACTCGGTGATACCGTACCCGGCCTACGCGAACAGCTTCGTGAGCGCCGCGTCGAAGGGAGCGCAGACCCCGTACTACGGCGGGAGATCGAAGCTCGTGGAGAGCGTCTCGGTGGTATTCACCTTCCAGAAGGGCTGCGGCTGCTGAGCGGCAGTCGTCCCTTCAAATGAAGTGCCGAGCAGCCCGCGGGCTGGCTTAACAAAATCAATAGGGACCTTCCCCATCCCCAAAGAGAACAAGAGCGGCGGAGCGCCCAGCGCGCCCGCCGCTTCCTTAGTTACCTACTCCTCCCCAATCCAGGCGCGGCTGTTGCCTATCAGAGCTTGAACCCGGCCTTAAGCAGGGCCTTGCTTATCCTTATCTTGCCTCTCCTGTAGTCGTCGCCAAGAGCGCCGGACTGGGAGCCCTCGCTCACAGCCACCTTCGGGCAGGCGTCATACTGCATGCCGCCTATGTTCGCGCTCACGCTGGCCACGAATATCTTCCTCGAGCCCCTGTTGTACGTCTTCATCTCCACCACTCTATAAGCATATTTTGGTTTAGGAGATATATATGGCTTTGCTACGGCAGTTGACGAATATCAATGCCTCTCTTGTTCGATGCAAAGAATAAAGAAAACCCCGCGCCGAAAGGCGCAGGGAAGGGGCAGAGCCCCTTAGGACGCCGTGAAGTGCGCTACCGTGGCAGTTGCAGACCTATACGGGGTCGCAGCCACTATCGCGTAGACGGTAGACGTTCCCTTGGTCGTGCCCGGCACCGCAAAGGTCGCCACGCCGTTGGCGTTGGTGAAGTTCTCGAACACCTTTGTCACGGTTCCGGACTTGACGTAAAGCACCACGCCGAAGCCGGTGACGTTGACCGCCTGGTGCAGCGTCTCGGTCACGTGCAGGACCGCGCTCGTCTTAGAGAGAGTGACAAGATGCGTGCTCTGGGAAAGAGAGCTTGATCCGCCGCCTCCGCCGCCGTCTCCGCCGGGCGCCGCAAGCGCAACTCCCAGTGTAAATGTGGATAGCAAAACTGCTACCAATGCTACTCTATAGGTATCTTGGATTCTCATCCTCTCACCTTATGGAGCATTTGGCAGGGGGTAATATAAATAGGTTGCTGGCTACCAGGGTGAGGGCTCAGTTGCCGCCCTTCTCATCAGCGTGCCTGGTCTTCTGCCTGCCTATCGAGACCATGAGCTCGGCCTTTATCTGGTTGAAGCAGTTCATGCACATCACGGTCTCGCTCGTGGCCTTGGGGTCGCTCATCGGCCCCTGCTGCAGCCGACCCGTGCTTATGTAGTAGTAGTTCTCGACGTCGAGCTCGGCGCCGCAGATCTCGCACCTGGTATCGTCTATGCTCATGGAATTACCGCAAGTAATAGGCATTGCATGTTATTTAGAAGTTGGTATCCTTGCCCTTGATATAACTACGCACTGCCCAGGCACATAATCAACCCGTTTGGTGAAGTAGTATAGGCGGTAACCGGCTACAATACCTTTAATCCCTCCAATTAATCGCGATATTGGCTTATCTTTAAGCCTAATGCCCGTAAGAGCTCTGGGCCTGTCCTTAGTCTCTATGGATATGACGGAATTAGCGATCGCAACAAATGGCGCGAGCAACTTAAAACAAATGGGAAAGTCTTTCATGGCAAAATATATGTAATTCTTCTGTCTCCTGTATACCAGCCCTTCGCGTTTCCTGTTGTTCAGAGTTGATGTTGAGCCTTCCAAATGGGTAATGCTCAACCCTCCATCGTATACGACCTTAAAACCTGCCCTCCGGGCCCGTATGCAGTAATCTTCCTCGTCAAAACCTATCATAAAATTAGCATCGAAAAGCCCTATAGCATCCACCACCTCTCTTTTAATAAGGAAAACTGCCCCGCTAACTGCCTCCATTTCTACCTTTCTGTTGAATTGATGCATATCTTTCTGACCTCTACCAATGTTACGCGAGGTGAGCAACCCAGAGATGCCAGCGTGCTGTATCCGTCCATTAGGGTAGGTCAGTTTACACCCCACAATGCCGACCGCCTTATCCGATTCCGCGACATCGACAAGCTTGTCGATCCAACGCTTGTCTTTTATTATAAGATCATCGTTAATGGAGAGGATATAATCAGGATTGTAATGTTTAATAGCGAACATTATGCCTCCGTTATTGCTCCTTGCCAGCCCGTAATTTTCCCTGTCTTTAAGAAGGTCTACATCCTTGAATCTCTCTTGGATATATGGCACACTACCATCAGTGGAGCAACCGTCAACAATCACTATATTGTAGCTATGATATGTGCTTCTGTGTATGCCATCCATCAGTATGTCTACAAGT
The DNA here is from genome assembly GCA_028867285.1 of Microcaldota archaeon. GTDB lineage: Archaea > Micrarchaeota > Micrarchaeia > Micrarchaeales > Micrarchaeaceae > JAGWFU01. The sequence continues at coordinate 16,244 of JAGWGP010000010.1, forward strand.
GGCCGACGACGATAGATTGTGGTTAGGCTATTGAAAGAACCTACGACTATTGAAACCCTGGGGTGGTGCTCCATAAATTCCTTTACGTGGTCTACTTTAATATACTTAGTATATTTTTATACACTTAAATTATACCGTAGCGTTTAGACTTTAGCATGAAAAAAGCCCACAGTGACAGAAAACTTGACGTGATAAGTTTGGCGCTAGAACCATACGTATTACAGATATTGGAATCGCTGGACAACGGGCCTAAAAGATTCAAGGACTTATTTGAGAAAGTTAAGAACAAAAGAACCTTATCTAAAAAGTTAGTGAAACTACAGGATTTTGGATTAGTAGAAGCTATGCATTCAAGAGTAAATGAAGGTTACGTAAATCAATATAAGATAACAAAGGCGGGTAAAGAATTAATAGACGCTATAGAAAGCATTCACATAAAGTAAGTGCTACGTTTTTAGGAAATAAGCTGCCATCTCCGCAAAGCTCTCGAACACAAGGTCGGGGCCCTCCCTGCTTATCTGGTCGCGGGTGCCGTGGCCCGTAAGAATTATCACGGACTTGCAGCCGGCCTGGCGCGCCGCCTGGACGTCCTTCACCGAGTCGCCCACGTAGTAGGTCCTGCGGGAGTCGGCGCTAAGAGTGCGCATCGCCCTGAGTATGCCGTCGCCGCTGGGCTTGCTCTCCACGTCGTCGCTCGAGAGCACGACGTCGAAGCTGGGATTCCCCAGCGCGTTAAGCAGAACGGTGACGCGGCGCCTGTCGGCGTTGGACACCACGCCGAGCCGCACGCCCGCGGACCTGAACCTCTCAAGCCCCTCCCTTGCGCCCGGAAAGGCCAGCATGTAAGCAGACACCTCGATGGAGTCGTTGAACGCGCGGAACGCGGCCTCTATGGCGGCAGCCTTGCGCTCCTCGGAGTCGGAGAGCTCGTTCTCGATGAGGGTGTCGAGTATGTTCTCCGCGTTGGCCTGCGAGAGTATGCCGTCGATCCTGGAGCCTGAGGAGGATATGGCGACCAGCGCCCTTATCGCCTCCATGTGCGAGTTATACCTGCCTATCCCCCTGAGGTGGAGTATCTGCTCCGCGGTGAACTCGAACTCCATCCCAGAGGCGGCGAACCCGCGCCTGTAGCCCTCGGCAACGGCGCGCGACGTGTCCACGAGCACGCCGCCGAGGTCGAAGAGCATGACTAGCAACGGCTCACCTGGTCAGGGGGACTGCGGCACGCTCTCGTTGCTCAGCACGCCGAGCTCCGGGGGCTGGCTCACGTTGAGGTACTGCCCGAGGGCCGAGAGATTCTGGGCCTGGCCAGACACGGATGAGTTCTGCTGCGGGGATGGCTGCTGCGGCGCCGATGTGCCGGTGAGGGCGAGAGCCACTACTATCCCGAGTATTATCACTATCACTGCTATGATGATGCCGAGCTTGAGTATGGGTTTTGTCTTAGCCATTCTTACCGCCGTTTGATGCCTTGCCGCTTATGACCGACCTCAACGAGTTCGCGGCCATGGTGAGGTTGCCGAATATCATCGCCTGCTGGCCCCCGGTGTACGTGGACGAGCCCACACCCGAGAGCATGTCCCCTGCATCGGACAGGTAGGACTGGGCCTGTGCCGTGTTCGCCGTGCCGTTGGTCAGCGAGTTTACACTGGCTATTATCGCCGCGGTCTTGTTTATCTCGAACTTGGCCGAGAGGTGGAAGTCAGACCCGCCGGGGCACTCGTTGAACAGGCAGTACCTAGCCACGGCGCCCATGATCTGAGTGGCGTTGGTGGAGGAGTTTATGCCCTGCGCGAATGGCGACACGACTTGGTCCTGCGCGTTCCGCAGAAGCGTGTTGATCGCGCTGGTGTCTATCCCCCTTGCGCTCATGTTGTCCGATATATTCTGGTAATAGGAAATGTAGCCGCTAAACGCGGCAAGCCTTTCGCTCGCGTACGTGCGCACCGCTTTGAAGTTGCAGGATTTGTAAAGGAAGCTGGAGGAGTTGTACTGCTGCCTGATCAGCGCCGTTTCGTTGGATGTCAGGTTGGAGTTCTTGAGCCCCGTCCTCATCACAGAGTTTATCTGCTTGAGCAGGGGGTCGTAGGTGGAGAGTAGGTAGCTCTTGTAGATAGTGAGATTGCCGGTGTTGGCATATGACTGGAGCCGTGAAGATGCTTGCTGGAGCTGGCCGGCAAGGGAAGTCAGGTTTGAGGAGAGCCCGGGCTCCACACCCACGACGTCGTTTATAACGGAGATGGTGAAGTTGGACTTGCAGCTTATGTCGTGACTGGCGGAGGCAAGCACCTTGGTGTTGGCGGCCATAGTGCCTGAGGCACCAGAGGGCACGCCGTGCACCGCTGCGTTGGCTGCCGCAGCTGAGCTGCCGAGTATCGCGGCTGCGACAACGACAAAGATAATCCACGAATGCCTGACCATCCCATCCCTATAATGAGCAATGGAAAGCTGTGCTTATAAATATTCTGAACATAACCGAGCAGGGAGATATTCAGGGCCTGAGCCTTATGAATGGATACCTGCCCGATCTCTTCCACGCCATGTACGTTGCTATCGTCTTCTTGAGCGTGGGATTAGTCACCGTCCTCCTCGCGGCGGCGAGACCGAGCCATTTGTACCCGGATACCTCGTCGTTGTCCATCCTGACCCTGGTGCTGGCCGTCCTGCAGAATGTCTCGAAGTAGAGGAAGTGCCTGTCCCTCTCGTGGAAGTCCTTGGGAATATGTCCTCAAATACGGTGACCACGCCGAGCGGCACGATGCTAAGGCCGACCTCCTCCTTGGCCTCCCTCCTCGCAGCATCGAACACGCTCTCGCCGTGCTCTATGTGGCCGCCAGGGATCAGCCATTGGTCGCCCCACTTGTATCCCCGTATCAGCAGCAGC
>JAGWGP010000011.1 GCA_028867285.1 Microcaldota archaeon
GAAGAACAACTTCGACATAGGGCTTGCGATGCTCAAGGGCGACTTCAGGGCAGCTGCAATGGAGTTCCTCACCAACACGTCCAACGAGACCAACGTCGGGGCAGTGGAGGCGAGGAAGAGGCTTGCCGAGGAGCAGGACTTCAAGGAGGCGCTCCGCTACTTCCCCATGCACCTCAAGTACGAGCGCATGATGCTCGAGTACCTTGCCAGGTTCAGCGCCAACTTCGCCAATTCCATAAAGAGGCTGCCCAGGGCGGTCTCGCTCATGTTCGTGCACTCCGTAGAGGCCCAGATATTCAACATGGAGCTGGAAGAGAGGATAAAAGGCGGGGGCATAGGGATCAGGGACACGGACCTGGCGTGCTCGCTGAACGAGTGCGGATTCCCCGACATGTCGGCCGTGGCACACTCAAGCTCGTTCGTAGAAGACGCGGACAAGCTGTTGCCCGTAGCCAATGTTGTGGGGTACGAGACCAAGGAGACCACCGAGTTCGAGAGGGATGCCATGGAAAGATTGGGCATAACTACCGAGTCGTTCAAGGTAAGGGGGCTGAACGAGCTCAACTCAAAGGGCACTTACAGGCCGCTAGTGACAACTTATACGGGTTTTGAGGGCTCGCCAAGCGGGGACGGTAAATCCGCGACGTTCAGGTTCTCCCTCCCATCAGGTTCCTATGCCACCGTATTGCTTGAGGAATTTATCTCTGACGGGAAGGGATAAAAGGTTAAAACCCGAATAATCCTACGGGGTTTGATGCCGCAGATAAATATCCAGGACAAAAGGATGCGCCAACTTCAGCATGCGGGCGCTAGCGGTGACATCAAGACAATAAGGCGGCTGCTCGAGGATGAAAAGGTGGAGCCCGATATCATCGACCTTACAAGCCCGACGCATGCGCACACAGGATCCCAGACGTCGGCAACCAAGGGCAGGCTTAAGGCGTTGGAGCTATTCTTCATGAACGGCGCATACCCATACATATACAGCAGGACAGGGATTCCGCTTGAGGGCCTGTCAGGCATGCACGGCCACACCAGGTGCGCAAACTACATAAAGGAGGTTAAGCTAAGGTATGACATAAAAGAGTTGGCGGAGTCCTACTCAGATGAATGATTGGTGGTTTCGATGAACGCGGAGATAGGTGTCATAGGCGGATCAGGGCTTTACTCACTGCTAAAGGATGCCGAAGAATTTGACGGCACAACCGAGCACGGCAGGCCCAGCAGCAAGATATCCGTGGGCACCATCGGCGGAAGAAAGGTGGCCTTCCTGGCAAGACACGGGAGCAAGCACATGATTCCCCCCCACAAGGTTCCCTACAAGGCGAACATAGCGGCACTGAAGCAGCTTGGGGTGAAGAGGATCATTGCCAGCGCTGCCGTGGGCTCGCTAGACCCCGAATACAAACCCGGTGAGCTCGCACTCTTCGACCAGTTCGTCAACATGACGCACGGCAGGGACGATACCTTCTACCACGAGGCTCCGGTCACCCATGTGAGCTCTGCTGAGCCGTACTGCCCGGAGATGAGGGCGGTTGCGTACAAGGAGGCGAGGGATCTGGGGATAGCGGTCCACAACGGCGGCACGGTGGTCGTCATAAACGGGCCGCGGTTCTCCACCAAGGCCGAGTCAAGGATGTTCTCCAGGCAGGGATTCAACATGATCAACATGACCCAGTATCCGGAGGCCCACCTGGCCCTCGAGCAGGAGATATGCTACCTCGGCATAGGGATGGTTACCGACTTCGATTCCGGGCTGGAGGGCAGGGATGACATAAAGCCCGTTACGATGGAGGAGGTCAACAGGATATTCGCCAGCAACGTTGGGAAGGTCAAGGAGCTGATAAACAGGACTGTGCCCGCCCTGCCCGAGAGCAGGGCCAAGTGCCATTGCGGCTCTGCGCTAAAGAACGCAGTGATAAACCCGTGAATCGATGCCGTACAGCAACATACTCGCCAATTTCGACATAGATGGCACGCTGCTTATCATGTGGGGCGTCCATACTGCCGTATATGCGTGCACTGTAGAGGAATTGTACGGCATAAAGGGGTTCAACTTCAGGGAGCACTACGAGACCGGCTGCACGGTGCAGGAGACCGTGGTGAGCAACCTGAAGCACGCCGGACACAGTGACAATTTCATAAACAAGGGAATAGCAAGGGTGCCGGAGCTGATGGCCGCAAACTACCAGCACCTGCTCTCAGAGGATTCATTTGCGTCCAAAATAACCGTACTCCCCGGTGTCATCGAGCTGCTGGAACGGCTCAACAAGGAGAACATCCTGGCCGGAGTCATAACCGGAAACAGGTCGGAGGTCGCCCGCCTCATGCTGCAAAGGGCAGGGCTGAGCCGCTACCTGCTTTACCTCTCCACTGCAGACGATGGAGAGACAAGGGAGCAGCGCATAATGGGCGCCATAGGGAAGGCGCAGGAGATATCGGGATTCGAATACGAAAAGAGGCGGGTGTTCTTCTTCGACGACGCCGACAAGAGCATACTGGTATCCAGGAAACTAGGCATAAGGCCCATCGCGGTCTGTACCGGCGAATTGGGCAGGGATGCACTAGAGAGGGCCAAGCCAGACTACCTCCTTGACGATCTCGCAGACACGGAAGGGATAATCGGCATACTGAAGGAATGAGCGACTGAAGCCGATAATAGAATGCGCCGGGATAGGGATTTGAACCCTAAATTCCTTGCGGAAACCAGATCTCGAGTTTCGCCTGTTTTCTGGCGCGTTACCGGATTCCGCCATCCCGGCATGTAACACAATAGTTGGGAAGGCAATACATATTTAAGCGTGCAATTTAATAGATTACTCGTACCTGCCGATTCAAGAAATCCGATGGAAATGATTTGATGCCAATTATAAACACGTCGCATCTCGGTAGACTGCTTACCGTCGTACTCTTCCTCACGCTCTCAGTTTTGGGCATAGCGTTCTCAATATACCTTTTCACCCTTGCCAACAGCGCATACCTCTATTCCCTTGCGATAACCTTCATGTTCCTATCCCTGATATCCGGCTTTTTCAACGTCTATGCGGCCAACTGGTACTATAAGTCGTACTTCTACGACTCCTACCTCGCGGGGATAAAGGCAAAGCTTAAGCCGTTGGGCACCCTCCCGAGGGTTGCGGTGGCAATCCCGATATACAATGAGGATCCGGCGATGGTGGAGGCCAACCTGCGCGAGCTGGCCAAGATGGATTACCCCAAGGAGAAGATGAGGTTCTACATACTTGACGATTCCACCGAGCCCAAAATAAGCGCCTCCATATCCAGGATGGCGAAGAGGTACGGCGCAAGGTACATACGCAGGAACAGCAGGAAGGGCTTCAAGGCCGGGGCGCTCAACAACATGCTCAAGTACTCCAGCGAGGAGTACATAGCGATATTCGACTCAGACGAGAAGCTGATCAACAGGGGCTTCATAAGGGACATGCTCCCATATTTCAACGACGAGAAGATGTCCTACGTGCAGACCGAGAAGAGGTACAGCAAGTTCAACTTCTTCTCAGACAGCGTGGACATATTCGACGCCTTCTTCTTCAAGTTCATACAGCCAGCCAGGGCGCTCAACAACACCGCGGTGTTCGCCGGCTCGTGCGGTTTGATAAGGAGGAGCGCGCTTGATACAATAGGCGGGTTCCCCGAGTACGTCATAGAGGACACGTTCTTCAGCTTCGAGTCTGACATGCACAACTACAAGAGCCTCTACGTGCCCAAGGTGTACGCGCTGGGAAGGCCCATCAAGACCTTCACAGAGCTGGTCAAGCAGCAGTGGCGCTACAACTACGGGGACACGCAGTTCATAAGCTACTTCTTCAAGAGGAGGGGCTTCACCAAGCGCTCTCCGCTGTCCAACATGGACTACATAACCCACGGCTTCGGGCTCAACTACCTCTCGGTGATACTGATATTCTTCACCATAATATCGATCGGCGTGGTATTCTCCTCGGCCCCGTTCTCGCACATAAACTTCGGCCACATACTCAGCGCGGCCAACGTCGCACTCTACATAGAGCTGCTCGGCTTCTTCGCCTTCACGCTCTCGCTCCTCACACCGGTGCTGCTTACCATGGTGTACTTCGGCTCCTGGAAGAAGGGAGCCATGGTGTTCATGCTCAACTACGCGCTCGCCTTCGTCAGGGCGAAGGCAGCCATAGCGACCATGCTCAACGTCAATCCCGGGGTGAGGTGGAACAGGCTCAATGCATCCACAACCGCCAAGAACCTCGCCGTCCTGCTTACCAACACCAAGGTCGAGACCGCATTCGCGGCGCTGATGTTCGCGCTTGCCGGATTCGCCCTGTTCCATGCAAACCTCGCCGGAGGGGCCTGGCTCACATGGTATGGGCTGCTCTACCTGCTAACTCTCGTGTTCCTCACGAAGTACGGCTGAGCCCATGATATACATAAAGCTCCATGACACCGACAACGGCTCGATAATAGCCATGTGCGACCAGTCCCTGATAGGGAAGACCCTCTCCGAGGACGATCTTTTCATAGACCTGAAGTCGTACGCGAGCTTCTACAAGGGGGAGCTGGTCAGCCCCACCAAGGCCAAGGAGATTATAGACTCAAAGAGGATATACTCCGCAAACATAGTTGGCAGAGAATCTGTTGATGTGGCCGTGGAGATGGGCATAGTGCACGAATCGGCGATACTCTCCGTTGAGGGAGTGCCATACGCCCACGCATATGTGGTCGAGGAAAGGTCCTGATCACTTCCTCTGCTTCTCAAGCTCGACTATCGCCTTTGCTATGTTGCCCTGTGCGTCCTCGAGCGCCTTCCTCACTACTGCCTCGTCGGTTATCCCGGTCGATTCTGAGACGAGCTTTACGTCGTCCTCCGTCACGTCGAGCTTGACGTTCCTGTCCATCTCCGTGACCGTGCCCGCCACCTGGAAGCTCACGGTGCCCTGCGCCTCTATCTTCGTTACTTGGGGGCTCTCTATGAGTATCTCGCGGTCCGGCAGCTCTATCACGACCCTGGTCGCGTTGAGGTCCGTGGACTTGATGCCCATCTTTGCCATAAGGCTCTTCATCGCTCTCGGGTCTAAATTGGGCATCATGCTCTCACACAAATGATTCCCAGCTAAAATTAATATTCCTATCCGTGCCTCTTCGTGGCGTACATGGTGAGCTCCATGCGGTTGTGGGGCAGCTTCTTCACCTTGAAGTTCTCGAAGTACGGGGTGAGAAGCCCCTGGGCCTTGTCTATGTGGGTCTCTATCCTCTCGTCGACCAGCTTTATGGTGAGTATGAGCACTCCTCCTGCCCTCAGCAGCTGCGTGAACCTGTCGACGAACATGGCGCACTTGTCCGATTCTATGTTCATGTCCACCAGTATTGCGTCGAACGGCCCGAACCTGTCAAGCTTTGCGGGATCCAGGTCCCTTACGTTGGTCTTGACGTGAAGGAGGTCCCACCTCTCCGGCGCATTGATGGCGGCGTCGGTTATCTCGACCTTCCCGAGCTTGGAGAGCTTCTCATAGTCGAGCGCCGCGTTGTCTATCGCGACCACCCTGCTGCCGTTCCTCATCATAACCGCGCTCCACCCTCCCGGCGCGGCGCCCAGATCTATGCACCTCGCCATCCCCTTCGGATCTATCCTGAAGTACTCCAGCGCCTCTATCAGCTTGAACTCCGCTCTGCTCACGCTCTCCTTCGCCACGGGGTTGAACAGCCTGAACTTGTCTATGTTCGTGTTGTAGTACCTGGGCTCGTCCGCAGCTATTATGGCGTTGTTCCATATCAGCGCCACCAGTATTCGCATCTGGGGGCTCTTGAGGTCGGCGGTGAAGCCCCCGGCCTCCAGCTTCCTCCCCAGCTGCACCTCTATCGTCTTGGCGCTCAGCCCCACATCGGTGTCTATCCTCCTTACCTCGATCTTGAAGCTCTTCCCCCGTTCCGCTATTCCCGCCAGGGACGCCTCTATGTCGCTCATGTCGATCTTGTAGTTGGCTATCCAGTCTCTTATCGGCATTATGGCGTCTACGTACTTGAGCTGCTTCTCCTCGAACAGCGGGAACAGCCTGGCTGGCTCTAGCGGGGTCTCGAAGGCGAGCGCAACCTCGCACTCCGGTATTGGGACCATCTTGCATCCCCCGCTCCGGAGCAGCATGAGCCTTATCTCAAGCCACGCCTTGTCTATGAACCTCCTGTCGGCGAATATTATGTACCTGTAAGTCATCAAATCCTCTAAATGTTAGGTATATGGAAGTGCTTGAAATCCTTGGCAACATCTACGCTCCTTATTGGTATTTTCCCGATAAGGACGTCTTTGACCTCCCCATACTCTGTCTTCGTTATATCATACTTTTTGAATAGCTTGCTATAAAGCTCTATGCCGTGCTTGTAGCCGATTTTGAAGTCATCATAGGCCCCCAACGTGAAGAAGTCATACGACCCTACTAAGTTGCTGCACAGCAGTGACCTGTTGACAAGAGGGAGCCTATCGTCACTTGTATAAAACTCCTTTACAAGGGCCTCAACGCCTTCGTAGTCACTTGTAGGTATGAAACGATTGAACAGGGTCATCAGAGATATCCGGTCATGAATCCCCAAATTTACGGTAAATCTCTTTATGTAACCTTCTTTCATCAGTGCATCGAATGCGTATATTGCCGTCTTGTAATTCATCCTCAAGATCCTAGAAAGGTGATTTAATGGAATTCTTGAATCCATATTCAGGAGTTTGAGCATATCCCTATACCTCGGTTTGATGCTGGCGCGCTCGATGGCCTCGTTCCTAACTGGGAAATAGCCTATCCTATTGAAACTTACGTCAGAGGTCTCCCACTCCATCCGGTATTTCTTCATCAGAAGTGCTCGCATCCTCATATCCCAAGTCAGGTAATCTGATAGCGAATAAGCATTGGCATAGATTAGCATATCATAGGAGCCTTTGATTGTAGCTGCAAACTGTGCCACATAGCTCTGCGAAAGCGTCTGCACCAGATCTAGGTAATCCGGTTTTCTGTGGAACCTCACGAGAATTAGGTGGGGGTTAACCAACCCCAATTTAACCGAATCTAACTCAATGGTGTAGCTCATCTTCAGATCGCTCTCCAATTTTTTGAGCACTGTGGCCATTACGCCCCTACCCATCTTCATCTGCTCCGAGATACGGCTTATTGGCAGTCTGGAATTATTTGACAGCAAATGCACAAGTTTTCTCGACGCCGGATTATGTGCGTCGTTGAACTTGCTTCTGAGGTCAGTCGCCATGGTGGACTTTAGTAAGCACCATATAAATATCTATTGATTTTAAGGATTTATTTCTGTCGAGTATTATCAGGCAAAAGTCTAATTTATATCAGTATATTTGTCAAAAAAGATAAGGTATAAGTATTTCAGACACCGCAATGGTACCAGAGGTAATGTCATGGCAACAGCAATGAATGGCAAGAAGACAACGAGTGTTGGAATGACGCAGAATCGCGCCACTGTTGAGGATATCGAAGAGCTTAGGACGCTGGCCCCCAACATTCTAAAAGCAACATTAAAGGAAGGCGATGGGAAAAGGCACTTTGAGAGGCATACAAATATGAGTGGCTTGAGCAAGACGGGCGGATTTGTAGAGACGACGGCGTTCGTCGGGCCAGGGGTGCAGGTTGAACCTACTGCTTTGGTACTAAATGACGCAAAAATATCCCCAAAACTTCCTCCCGGTACGTTATCTGGAAATGAAATTGTTACTGACGGGACTATCTACCTCCGAGGCAAAGCGACCATTTCTGGCGGCGTCAGCATATATGCGTGGGACGGTGGCAAAGTAGTGGTATCTGATTGCATTATGGCCAGCCAGATTAGGGTAGAAACAGGGGGTGGCGAAATAAATCTCCATGGTTCCGGCACCATTGAGGGGACAGATTGGCTCTCGCGATCTACTATAGAAGCATATGGCAGCGGCAAAATATCGATTGACTTAAATTCAGGCCAGCTGGTTGGGTATTATCATATGTGTGCCAGGGAAAACGGTAACATAGACATTAGAAAGAGCAAGATATTGGCATCACCTTTAGGTCACAGCGAAAGTCTCATGATAGGAAACAACGTTTATCTCACAAATGTTGAGATCAAGACCGGTGCCGCAGGTAGCGGGCTTACGGTACTAAGGGACATAAACCTGCGCGGATGACGCAATAGGGTTAAACTTACAATACGGGGCTTAACCGCAGCGATTGATAAGATTTAATACCAATTGGTGCTTATCTATTGGTGTGGTGTAATGCCTAAGATAAACTCGGTGAATCCAGCCGACGGTTCATTAAACAAGGAGATAGAACTCCTTACCGACATTCAAGCCCTCCATATCTGCAGGTCTGTCAAATCGGCTTCAGAAAATTGGAAGAACATAGGTCTGGACACCAGAATTGGTTACATCAAGCAACTCGCGATTGTGCTCAGAGAGCGGAAGACAGAATACGCGAGGCTCGCCACCATCGAGATGGGCCGCCTTCCAAAAGACGCAGAGACCGAGATAGAGAGGTGCGCAGCCCTCTGCGATATGTATGCGCAAAATTCGGCAGCGTGGCTCAAGGACGAGCCGGTAAGCACCGAATTCAGGAAGAGCGTCATATCAATAGACCCGATAGGCGTGGTACTTGCGCTGATGCCGTGGAACTTCCCGTACAGCCAGGTGCTGAGGTGCGCGATTCCTGCGATGGTGGTGGGCAACGCCGTAGTGCTCAGGCACTCGAGCAACGTCCCCATGTGCGGCATGGCGATAGAGGACGCATTCAGGCAGGCGGGTTTTCCGGAGAACGTATTCAGGACGGTGCTGACCGAACGCAAAACTGTATCGAAGCTCATAAGAAGCAAGTTCGTCGACGGCGTGTCCTTCACCGGAAGCACCGAGGCCGGCAGGGGCATAGCAAAACTCGCCGCATCAAGCATCAAGAAGTGCGTGCTTGAGCTCGGAGGCTCCAACCCGTTCATAGTGCTCAAGGATGCGGATATCGGGCTCGCAGCAAGGCAGGCCGTGGAGACCAGGATGCCCTCGTGCGGGCAGAGCTGCTCCGCATCGAAGAGGTTTATAGTCGTAAACGATGTCGCCGAGGAGTTCGAAAGGCGAGTGGTGGAGCACGTCAGGGCGCTCAAGGTGGGCAACCCCGATGATCCCGACACCAACATAGGCCCGCTGGCGAACATCCAGCAGGTGAGGGCCCTGGAGGACCAGGTGAATGACGCCAGGCAGAGGGGCGCAAGAGTGGAGGTCGGAGGCCAGAGGCATGGCGCCACAGGCTGCTTCTTCCAGCCTACAGTGATCACCGGCGTGAAGAGGAACATGAAGGTGATGAAGGAGGAGGTCTTCGGGCCCGTGATACCGATAATAAGGGTAAGGAACGAGAAAGAGGCGATAAGGCTTGCCAACGCCACCGAGTTCGGGCTCGGCGGGAGCGTGTGGACGACAGACCTGCAGAGGGGCGAGGAGCTCGCGAGGAGCATAGACGCCGGCGTGGTCTGCGTTAACAGGGGAGCCAGTTCGGACAACAGGCTACCGTTCGGGGGCGTGAAGAAGAGCGGGATAGGCAGGGAGTTCTCCAGGTACGGCCTGCTCGAGTTCGCCAACATAAGGACCGTGATCGTGGCCTAGGCCCTGTGCCTGCGCATCCTGTCCCTGTTGAGGTACGCGGTTTTCTCCAGCACCACCTTGAGCGCTATCAGCAGCAGAGCGCCTATTATCACCACCAGCACCTCCGCCTGCCCCGTCCTGTACAGCACGAAAGCGAAAGCAATCCCCATGGCTGGCGGATGCCTGCTGTGCGTAGCCATGAGCAGTCCCCCGGCAATTGCCACGACTATTGCAGTCGCTGCATAGAGGCCGATGTAAGGCACCATAACGTATCCCAGATAACCGCTCAGCCCGGCTATCACGTAGGCCTTCACGAACTTGGTCATCCTAGACACCTCCACCTCCGGCATCATGAATAAGAGGAATGCGCTGCCAGCGAATGAGGCGAATATTATGCCTCCGGCGCTGAATCCCTGTGCAAGGTCGAAGTTGAGGAAGTTAAGCAGGTATACCAGTATGACCATCGCAAGGGCCATCAGCACGATGTGTATGGCTATGTCGGCGTCTCTGCTTATGGCGTAACCCCTGTCCATAATCGTGTATGTGTGCCAAGGCTTATATATCAGCCGCAGCCTTCCGCCAATGCCCAGCATGCTTTATATTCTGGACGGTGCCTATATACTTAATTGCGGGATGATACGATGAGGGAGCAGGACATTATCTTCCTGAACTCTGTGTTCTTCGTAATAGGGTTCGTGGTAATATTCTCCGTAGCGGGGATAGCGCTGCAGGGACTGCTCTCCCACACTGCGCATGCAGTCATGGGCGCGCTCAGGATAATCGGAGGAGTGATAATAACCGCGTTGGGCATACTCCTGATCGCATCACTGAAGTGGGCGATACCCTTCTTCTCAACCGAGCACAAGATAAGGATAAGGAGGTTCAGCAACAGCTACCTCACCTCCCTAGTCTTCGGCGTCGCATTCGCTATAGGCTGGACCCCATGCGTAGGGGCCATACTGGGCGCGATATACGTTCTAGCAGCGACCTCTCCAGGCCTGGGCTTTCTCCTCCTGCTGACATTCTCCATAGGGCTCGGGATACCGTTCCTGATTGTGGGCGCGTTCACGTCCAAGCTGTCCGGCTTCCTCCACAGGATAGGCGGCTTCCTTAGGTACTTCAACATCATAGGCGGGCTCTTCCTGATAGCCCTAGGCCTTCTCGTGGTCTTTGACTACATTGGCATACTTTCCGTATTCTTCCTTAGCACCAGCGGCATGGCGGTAAGCAACCAGCTCAACTTCATAATAGCGCTCGCTGCTGGCCTGCTCACGTTCTTTTCACCCTGCATACTGCCGCTTCTTCCAGCATATTTCTCGTACATGGCCGGCACATCGGCAGAGGCTGTTAGGAAATGAAGATAAACATATACCTGTTGGTCTTTGGGGTAGTGGCGGCGATAATAGTCATAGCGGCAGTGGCCAGCCTGTTCTTCAGCCAGCCTCCGCCCTCAGTGATGACCGCCAACCTGCCCAACTACGGCCCTGCCCCACAACTTCGCCGGCATATCGGCCTGGATAAACTCGCCGCCCCTCAATACCTCAAGCCTGAGGGGCAAGGTGGTGCTGGTGGACTTCTGGACATACTCGTGCATAAACTGCATAAGGACCACGCCATACCTCAACTCGTGGTGGGCCAAGTACCACAACGACGGACTCGTAATAGTTGGCGTGCACACCCCGGAGTTCCAGTTCGAGCACAACCTGACGAACGTTGAGGCCGCGGTCAGGAGGTTCAACATAACATATCCCGTTGCACTCGACAACAATTACGGCACCTGGGGCGCATACAACAACCAGTACTGGCCGGCCGACTACATAATAGACGCCAACGGCAACGTCAGGTACGCCCACTTCGGGGAGGGGGATTACGCCACTACAGAGAACGTGATAAGGTCGCTGCTGGAGCAGGCGGGGTACACTGTCAACATGACCAACGTAAACATAACCGAGGCGATCAACTTCTCGATGATAAGGACGCCTGAGCTCTACTTCGGCTTCCTCACGAGCCAGGAGCACCAGACCCCGATAGGCGACCCCCAGGGATACTCCCCCAACAAGACGGTCGACTATCCCGTCCAGAACGTAAGCAGGAACAACACCGCATACCTTGAGGGCAGCTGGTACAGCACTCCGGACGGCATGGTGTCGGTCAACAACTCCAAGATAATACTCGTATACAGCGCCAAGAACGTCAACATAGTCGCATCCGCGTACGGCGTCAACAGCACCACCATATCCGTGGGTATTGACGGGCACGGCATCAACTCCTCCTACGCCGGCAGCGATGTGATCGTGCAGAACGGCAACGGCACGGCATTGATAGGCCCGGCCAGGCTGTACGACATAGTCAACGCATCCGGCTACGGCACCCACAAGCTTGAGATAGACGCGGCGCCAGGCATGAAGATATACACGTTCACGTTCGGCTGATCCGATGGCAGACGCGCTCAATTTGGACAGGAAGAAAACCGCGCTGGTGGTCATAGACCTGCAGAAGGGCATAGTGGCCAGGGGAGACACAAAGCCCCATCCTACGGCGGAGGTGCTTGCCAACGCGATAAGGCTTGCCGACGCCTTCCGCGCCAACCACATGGCGGTCTTCCTTGTGCACGTCGAGAGGACGGAGGGCACCTCGCTAAACAACATAAGCGACATACAGTTCACAATGCCCCCTCTGCCGCCCGACTGGAGCGAGATGGTGCCCGAGCTGGGGCCCAGGGCCGGGGATGTGGTAATAACCAAGAGGCAGTGGGGCGCCTTCTACGGCACGGAGCTTGAGCTGCAGCTCAGGAGGAGGGGGATAGACACGATAGTCCTTTGCGGGATATCCACAATATATGGGGTGGAGAGCACCGCGAGGTTCGCCAACGAGATGGGATTCCAGCAGGTGTTCGCCGAGGACGCGCTGTCGGATCTCGGCTCCGCGGAGGCGCACAACAGCTCCATAGAACACGTCTTCAAGAGGATAGGCAGGGTCAGGAAGACGTCGGAGATCCTCGCCTCATTGTGAACCTGGGACACCAAACTTATGGTGCGGATTCCCATTGCAAACCCTTATATATTATCTCATTCATATCATTTTTAGAATAATAAAAGATAGCGGTAGGTGCTTCGCACTAACGCTGTAAAGCTGTTTACTGCTTCTTTTAAATTTCGGTGCTAACGTGAAGTATTTTTCAGAAATGGGACTAAAGCCGGAGCTAGTTGAAGCTCTGAACAGGATAAATTTCGTCAAGGCGACGGACGTTCAGGAACACGTGATCCCTGTGGCCCTTCAGGGCAAGGACGTCATAGTCAGGGCCAAGACGGGAACGGGCAAGACCTGCGCGTTCCTCATACCGATAATGCACAACGAGGGCAGGAGCCACACTCCCCAGGCCCTCGTCATAGTTCCCACCAGGGAGCTCGCGCTGCAGATATCCGAGGTTGCCACCAAGCTTATGCAGAGCCATGGCGGCGTGGCTGTGGTGTACGGCGCAGCCTCAATGAACGTGCAGATACAGGCGCTCAGGAGGAATCCCCACCTTGTGGTCGGTACCCCCGGAAGGATACTAGACCTCATAGAGAGGGGCGCACTCAGGCTGGAGGGCGTGAAGTTCCTCGTCCTAGACGAGGCAGACACGATGCTCGACATGGGATTCATAGACGACATAGAGATGATACTTTCCAGGACCCCTGGGACGAGGCAGACGATGCTGTTCTCGGCGACCATGCCCGACAGGATACTCGACGTGGCCAAGAGCCACATGAGGGACTTCGCCTACATGAAGATAGGCGAGGAGGAGCAGCTCACCGCGAACAAGATAAAGCACTTCTACACCGTGTGCGACAACCGCATGAAGTTCGCGAACCTGGTCGCATACATCAAGAAGTACAATCCCCGCAAGGCGATAATCTTCGCCCAGACAAAGTACGCGGCGGACGAGATACACAACGCGCTCAGGGAACAGAGCATAGAGTCCCTGCTGATGCACGGGGGCCTTACCCAGTCAAAGAGGGAGGCCTCGATGAGGATGTTCAAGAAGGGCGGACAGCTCCTGATAGCCACCAACGTGGCGGCCAGGGGGATTGACGTCAACGGCGTCACCGACATAATAAACTTCGACATACCCGACGATCCGCACACCTACGTCCACAGGGTCGGCAGGTCCGCAAGGATGGAGGCCGACGGAAGGGCATTCACGATAGTGGGCAGGGACCAGTCCCGCCTGGTGGAGGACATAGAGTATGCTGCCAAGATAAGGATGGACAGGCTCGACCTCGACACCACCCCATACAAGAACATACAGCTTTTCAGGAAGAGGGGCGGAGGCGACAGGGGAGGCTTCAGGCGCGGCCCTTCGGACAGGCGCTTCGGCGACCGCGGAGGAAGGGAGCACGGAGGCCATGGCGGCGACAGAAGGGGAGGCGACAGGGGCGGCTTCAGGAGGGGCCCTCCAAGGGACCACTCCTACGGCAGGCACAAGCCGAGCGGCTTCCAGGACTGATAATACATAACTGCTGCCGGATCAGGGGTAGGTTATCTTCGTACCCCTCACTCTGGCAAATCGTGTCAATACGTGCGGCCTCTCCGATACGGCGCTTGATATGTGGAATACCTTCCTTCCCCTCACCGTCAATGCGTCGGCAATAAGCGATCTGTGGCACCTGAACGGGTTGCCCTCAGCGCACATGATTGCAAGTCTCCTCTTTTTGCCTAATGATATGAGCTTAGCCACTGCGCCGGCAAACTCCCGGGTCTGCATATAGTCCGCAAACCCCCTGAAACTCTCGTTCCTCCAGCCCATGTTTACCGAGCCCTTCACGGCCCTGCGCAGGCCGCCAAGCCCCGTCATGTGCATGTAGCCTATCCCGCTTCTCCTGAGCCTTGCCCGCAGTGCTGCCTCGTTGAACTGGGGCTGGTGCCTGGACTTCGGTATCGTCCTCACATCGACAAGAAAATCTACCGTATGCGCCTTCAAGATCCTTATGAACTCTCCTGGCGCGCGGTTGGAGTATCCGATCGCAAACACCGGATTCTGCTTTTTAGGCATCGACTTTGCTTGGATGGGACGCAATAAATAAGTTTAGTGGACTCTGCGGGAATCGCACCCGCGACCTTCCGCTTGCAAAGCGGACGCTCTACTACTGAGCCAAGAGCCCAATGTGATACATCTGTATCGCTGGAGTATTTAGACTTTTGTCTGACGCTGCAGAATAAGTCAGCGCCTGCCCGACTTCTTCGGCGTCTTCTTGATGTGCACCTTCCTCTGCACCCTTACCTTCTTGCCCACCTTCCTTATCCTGGTGGTCTTCCTCTTGCTCATCCTCGCGGTGCCAGTCTCCTTTGTCAGCCTCTCCACCACCTCTATGTCCCTCTGGTTGGTCTTCCCCTTCTCCACCTGGTCGAGCATCGAGTCTATCACGTTGTCGCTTATCGTCTCAGAGTCCTTAGTCGCGTTGGAGAGCAGCGCATTCTCTATGTCCCCCTTCTTCAGCACCCTGTTCAGCGCCGATAGGTCCTTTATCCTCTGCATCTCCAGTGCGTACTTGCTCTTCTTGTTGTCCTTCATGCGATCAGTTTTAGTATACGGTGTTTAAGGTGGGCGGCATAGACTATTAAACTTTGTGGCAAGATACGATATAAAGCCAACATTCGGCTGTGCCGGTAAGCATGTCTGGGACAATAGGCAGGGACGTGGATTCGAGGCTCACCGAGCCTAAGGTAGCGGAGCTGGCCAGGAAGGCTGAGAACAACGTCGCCAGCGCCAGGTCTCACGACAGGCTCATGATGCACAACAGGGCGGGTTCCGAGTTCCGCAACGCCGCGGAGATATACGTGCAGCTCGCTGAGGATACCGGCCGCAGCGATTACAAGGAACTGGCGGCGAAGAGCTACCGCGACGCCGGGCTCTCCTTCATGGCGCATGCTCACTTCATAGTCGAGAAGATAAACATGAAGAGCAGGATGGCCTACAAGACGAAGGACATAGCCGATGCCTGCAGCAACGCCATCGAATGCTTCGGCAAGTCCGGCGACAAGAGGAGCCTGGAGCAGGCGCAAGACCTGCTCAAGAGGGCCCGCGCATCGGGCTACATCTCGGAGATGAAAAAGCACTCAAGGGGCATTGCATTCTCCTCCCACTCGATATCGGTGGGGATAAATGAGATCGTGGGTTCGGGGATAGACATAAGGTTGGACAAAAGTTCGAAGGAGACCACTCGCGCGCTGCTGCGCACCATAGAGCACACGATCAAGGAGCTGGACGAGTCCGCTGAAGCCGCGCGCAAACTGCTGGGCAAGGCCGAAAGGCAGAAATCATGAGCTCGAAAGCCATATATATTTCCAAGCGGGATGTATAACCGACTGCCCATGCACGCGGGTCAAGCTATATGTCCACCGAATCTGCTTATAAGAAAAGAACTGTGAAGGGGGTGACAATACCCAAGATAGCAGAGGCTTCGCTGGATGCCATGTCCACAAGCAAGAACGGCACCATAGACCAGCACATAAACGCCCTAAAGAGGGTCGAGCTCTCTGCCAATTACTACCTGAATCACGTGGACTGGAAAAAGGCGGTAGAGTCGCGCCACATCACCAACGCGGTGCAGATCGCCTTCTTATACACGAGATCGATGCTCCGCAAGGAGGCGGCCCAGCAGATGGGCACCACCACGGGCCTGGTGGTGAACTCGATGTTCGTAACAACGATGCTCAGCAGGGTGGGGATAGGGGATCTCAGCTATGACAGGGAGGGCCCCAGCGCGAAGAGCCTCATGTCCCTGCTGATGGGGACCGTCAACGCCTCTTTGTCGAGCAGGATGGAGATAGGCCGTAACGGCAAGAAGATGATATACAGCATACTCGAGAACGATGCCCGTCTCCCGGGCTTCAAGACCGGGCTGGATTACCTGCCCGAGATAACCAGGGCGATAGGCAAGAACGGGCCAGTGGGCTGCAAGGAGCTCAGCCAGACCATGATGAAGCTGCTCCAGCTGAGGTGCAGCATCTCGAGGGAGAGCCTGGCTCTGACCCAATTCTCATACTACACCAAGCTGTTGCACCATCTCGAGGGGAATGGGGCTGTTTGATGGCCGCGGACTCGATGAAAAGGTTGGCCGGGGCAGACCGCCCAAAAACACATACGACAACCCTAGAGCAGGTCGCAAAAGGCGCCTACGACTACGTATTTGTAGGAAAAGTCACGAACACCGCGAACAAGATGTTGAACCTGGACAAGGTCCACGTTGCCGCCCAGAGCTGCCTTAGCCCACAGAGATTCAGCCAATCCGACATAAACACCTTCGCGAAGGCGGCAAAGATATGCTACATGTACGCGAAGAACAGGGCATCGTCCGAAGAGCCCAACGATAAGATCAATTCGGCGGTCATCAGCATATCAAGGGCGGCATTTGCAGTGCGCCTGTTCGACGAGCTGGGGATAGGCGATATAAGCCTGAGGGGCAACGAGAAGTCGGCCATGATGGGGGTCGTGAGGGTTACTGAGTCAACCACCTCTGGCAAGCAGGGGATAGAGATAGAGGGCCGTAGGCTCGTCAAGCTCATACTCGCCAATGGGGTAAGGTACCCTGGCGTCCACACCTACCTTGACCATCTGGACGAGCCCATATCCGCCCTGAGGTCTGGCGGCGATACTCCATTAGGGGCTGCCAGGCGGCTTAACGAGGAGATGGTATCATTGATCAGGCAGAATTCAGTGGCTGTCACGGGGGCTAGGCGCCTCGAGCTTCTGCTGAGATACATGGCATACTTCACCTCCAACGGGCCCGCTGGCGGCGGCATAGGGATAAGGGCCTAGCGCCCTGGCGCACCGGCCGCAAAAAGCTCGTTCCCAAATGGGTCCCGAAATCGACGTAACCTATATAAACCTTTTCGGGCAAATTAATAGCTGGTGCTATTATGGCAGCCGAGCTCTTATAGGCTCTTGATGTGTTCTAAGGAAAGCTCTTTGCTGTTCTGTGAAGATACATATCCTAGTGTCTGTAATCTCTGTTACATAAGGCTTGTGATATCGCCTTCTTGGCGATTGATTTGAGGAGAAGAAGCTTGCTTAAATTTAAACCATCTAGGGGATGGCTTGGCTATAGCAGCGACGAAAGTCGTGGCAAGCTGCGATAAGCCCGGGGTAGCCGCAAGTCAGGCTTTGAACCCGGGATTACTGAATTGCACCCGAAAGGGTGTGCACACTCGGGGAACTGAAATATCTTAGTACCCGAAGGAAAAGAAAGCGCAACGCGATGCGGCTAGTAAAGCGATTGAATGCCGCAGAGGGCAAACTGAATCCGTGCTTGCAAAAGCATGAGAGATGTGGTGCAGCGTTTCATCCGCAACATGGGCCGAACGCTCTGGAAAGAGCGGCCACAGGGAGTGACAGCCTCGTAGGCGAAGTGAAGCGGAGATAGCTGTGAGAGAGTAGCTCTGCTTGGTTATGCAGAATGAAGACGGGGGCATTAAACCCTAACCCTAAATATTGGCTATAGACCGATAGTGAACAAGTAGCGCGAGCGAAAGCTGAAAAGAACCCACACGCGTGGGATTGAAATCAGATCTGAAACTAGATGGTAACACGAAGGTAAGGCGCGGAAGGAATGAAGCACCTCAAAGCGAAGATGCGAGAGCATACAGCGAGGGGTGTGGAACAGTGTCTTATCATTCTTCTTGAAGCAAGAGCCAGGGAGTGTATAGGAGTGGCGAGCCGGAAGGCGTAGCGAAAGCGAGAGCGCGTAACATGTGAGGCGCACGGTATGAAAATGCCGAAGTCACCCTTATACGACCCGAAGCCATTGTGAACTACGCGCGCCCAAGACGAAGCTAGGCTAACGCCTGGTGGAGGTCTGCAACCTGTCATGGCATGTCCTGTTGGGTGAGGTGCGGGTAGCGGCGATATACCACTCGAACATGGCAATAGCGGGTCCCTTCTGAAGTATCTTTAGGATAGCTCCGGGCGAGTTTGCGTATGCGGTAGAGCACTGAATAGTTGGTAAGGATCCGAGAGGGTCCACCAACTTATCAAACTCCGAATGCATACGCTGCGTAGACCCCGGGAGTCGGCGAGGTTGGGTAAGCTAGCCTCGCGAGACTGCAAAGATAGTGACTGAGGTTAAGGTCCCTAAATCCTAGTTAAGTGTCTTAAAAGTAGGGGTTGTCTCAGACAGTTGGGAGGTAGGCTCAGAAGCAGCCACCCTTTAAAAAACGCGTTATAGCGTACCAATCAAGACAATCTTTACTGAAGATATACGGGACTAAACTAGGTACCGAGACCCCAGAGTGCGAAAGCACTGGTAAGAAGGCGTATGGCACGGCAAGAAGCTGGTCCGAAAGGACCTGTGGACCGTGTCATAGGGAAAATCCTGGTATAAGTAACATCATATATGGGTAAGAATCCCATACACCGGAAGCACAAGGTTTTCTTCGCAACGCTCGTCAGCGGAGAGTTAGGCGATCCTAAGCCATAGGCCAATCACCATATGGCAAAAGGGAAGCTGGTTAATATCCCAGCCCCTA
>JAGWGP010000012.1 GCA_028867285.1 Microcaldota archaeon
GATGTTCATCCTACTGGGGAGCATAATCTACGTGGTCACGGGCGGGTACACGCTGGCCAGCGCCATAATACTCGTAGGAGATGCAAGCATATTCGGCTGGTGGTTCTTCATAAACAGGGTGCTGCTCGGGCAGAGGAAGAGGGCGGTCTTCCTCGCGGTGGTGCAGCCCACGCTCAACATACTGCTATACATACCTTACAGCAGCTCTATACTCTCGTTCCAGACCCCGTTCAAGCTCCTGCTCATCAAGCTCTACGCCGGCATATTCGTCTTCCTCATGATAAGCTACACCATACTCTACGTGCTCGACAGGCCGGTTAGGAAGGGCTTCGGCCTCCAGGGGGTCGATGCCCTATCTCAGATGCTGCAGAACTGGCTTTTCGACATCAACACCGCCACGCCGTTCGGCGGCAAGTTCGGCACCCCGCTGGACATAGGCACAGACACCATAGTGGTTAGGAACGCCAACGACAAGCTCAAGGCCGTGTTCTTCGCGCCGGACATACACTACGGTCCATCCGGCACGCTGGCTGGGAGCGACTTCCCCCATATGCTCGAGAGGCACGTCAACACCAGGTACGGCGTGCCCGGATTCATAATGCACTCGTGCGTCAACATAGATCACAACCCGGTGTCGGTGACCCAGTTCAACACTCTGAGGGCGACACTGGACAGGTGCGTCGCAGAGTGCGGCTCGAGGAAGCCCTCGAGGTCCGCGTCATTCTACAGGAGCAGGTTCAAGACCGCCAACATACTCGCGCTTGACCTGGGCCCAGTGGCCATAGCCACCCTGACAAGGGCGCCAAGGGTCACGGAGGACGTATCACCGGACACGGCAATGCTGTTCAAGGGGCTCATCGAGGACAAGTTCAGCGCCGCGGTGCTGATAGACGCGCACAACTCGAGGTACGAGACCGCGCCTAAGGAGGAGCTCGACGGCATAAAGCCGAACTCGAGGTTCATGGCGGAGTACATCAGCGCGATCAAGCAGATAAGGAAGCCCCTGTATAGGACCGATTCGGTGAGGTTCGGCTCGGCGAGCGCGGACCTGTACTACGACCTAAGGGGGCCGATAGACCTGGCGAGGGGCAACCTCAACGTCGCGATATTCGGGTTCAACGGGTTCAAGTACGCGATGGTCCAGTTCAACTGCAACAACATGCTTCCCGGGCTCAGGAACGAGATAGTGGAGCACATCAGGCGGAAGTTCGGCGTAACCGCGGAGGCGTACACCACAGACACCCACGCGGTCAACTCCTTCGGTTTCGACGCCGAGAACGTGCTCGGCAAGGCAACCAAGTTCTCCGCGATGAGGGAGACGCTTGACAAGACGGTCAAGGAGGCGCTGGCAAACATGGAGCCGGCCAGGGTCTACCACTCGTCATACACGATGAAGAGGTTCGTCGTCTGGGGGCCCAACTCGATGGAGAAGCTGCTAGCGGTCGCGCACTCGGTCTACGAGCTGGCAAGGCTGTTGGTCCCTGTGATAATAGGAGGCGGGTTCGTGCTAGCCACACTCGCCATACTGCTCGTATGAGGCATTAGATGATCCCGATATACTACGGTATCGCCTTTCTCGCCATATCGGTAGCTGCATCGCTCGCTGCGCTCGCATACTGCTCCAAGAGATGGTCCTCGCTCGTGCCGCTCGCGGCATCAATGCTCGCATCGCTGGTTGCCTCGTACTCGATATACGGCAATTCTGACATGGGTATGGCATATATGGGCGTGGGTATGGCCTCGCTCGCCGCAGCGATGGCGCTGTCATACGTGCGCAGGCCACTGCTCTTCATAATCCTGCTGGCGACCCTGGCATCGGGCTTCGTCTACGGAATAGCCGCTTCGAGCGCCACCATAGCCATAGCGGGCATGTTCGCCATAGGCACGATATCGGGCCTGCTCTACAATGACCTGGCCGGGCCGAGGTCCAAGCCCTCGTCATTCAACAGCATCTTGAGGGTCGAGGTCAACAGGGACGTGGTGCACATACTGATAGGTCTTCTTGTGGTGGCGATAATGCTGCTGCTCAGGCTGGACAACGCCGCGGAGCTCATATTCTTCCTTATACTCCTCGGATACGCGCTCAACGACGCCTCGGGGCTCAGGCACGCGAGGAGGGCTGGCACCCTGCTCCACAGCTTCTACAGGTACACCTCCTACAGACTGGAGCGGCTCAGCACCACGTACGGCATCGGCGCGGTCTACCTGGCCGCGGGCGTGGCCCTGCTGGTGGGGTTCGTGCACAGCATCAACTTCCTGCTCTTCTCTGTCGTGGCGCTACTGTTCGCGGACCCCGTAGCCACCATAATCGGCGTGAGGCTCGGCGGGCCGAGGCTGCCCCACAACGGGAGGAAGAGCTTCGCCGGCACCCTCGCCTTCTTCGTGGTCGCCGGGTTCCTCGGCTACCTTGCGATAGGGCTCAACGCGTTCATAGCTGCGGCAATACTCGCCACCGTGGAGAGCCTCGAGATCTTCGTGGACGACAACATAAGGATAGCCGTGGTCTGCACCGCGATTTACCTGCTTGCCTACCTGTGACCACGCTGTGGCCACGACGTCAAATGCGGATTTTTTTGGGGAAATGGATGGTGGACTGCCGCTATTCGCCCCGATTGGGGGCTATTTAAAAGGCTTCCTTTTGTAATACCAAGACAGGGGGTTACATTGAACAAGAGGAGGGGATTCAGCCTTTACGACATGGAGCAGTTCTTCCGCGACGTGGGCGCGGAAAAGGTGAATGAGAAGGCGGTGGTGAGCATGGAGAGGGAGCTCCAGGAGACGGTACGCGAGCTGGTCGAGGACGCCTCCATTTACGCCAGCTACGCCGGAAGGAACAAGCTTATCAAGCACACCGATGTGCTTCTCGCGGCCAGGGGCTCCGGAAGCCAGGGGGTCGCCACAAGGGGCGCGGCAATAAGGAACAGGATAAGGAAGAAGAGGGAGCTGAGCGCTGCGTCGGCAAGGAAGAGGGCACTCGACCGCATGGTCGCGGTCTCCGTATCGAGGCCTAGGCAAGCCTGAGCGCCTTCATGGCGAAGGCCAGTGCCACGAACGCTATCTCTATTCCCCACATGGTTGCGCTGACCTGCCACTCCTTCATGGGCCTGGAGTTCATTATCAGATGGGTCCAGCTGGATATCCTCTTCCCGTAAGGGGCAGTGAACGTGCCATCCTTGTTGAGTTTGCCAAGGTCAGTGGTGTGGAACTTCTTCTTGAGGTGCAGCAGGAACTCTATTATCCATGGCATGAAGATTATCAGGCCGAATGCCTCGGCGCTGCCCAGTATCATTATCGTGACAAGGGCTGTGCCCACCGCATATGTATAGCTGTCGCCCGGTATGATGCTCGCCGGGTAGACGTTGAAGAAGAAGAATGCGAGCAGCGTGGCGAACAGCACGCCAGACATGATCGACCCTATGTAAGTGCCATAGATGAGGCTGTAGAGCAGCAGTGCCGCTGCCGCGATCAGCCCCGTGCCCGTGGCGATCCCATCGAATCCGCCGAGCAGGTTGAAGGCGTTGGAGGCGAAGATGACAGCGAGCGGTATTATTATCAGCGGATAGAAGAGGCCGAAGTTCACAGCTCCAAGGAGCGGTATGTTCACCACGGAAACGCCGGCGTTGACCGCCATCAGCGGTATCGCGCCGATCAGGGTGAGGAGGGGCTTCTGCCACTGCTTGAGGCCCTTCCTGGTGTCCATCATGTCGGTGGTCTTCACCATCTCCCTCTTGACGTTTATGTCGTCTATGAACCCGACGAAGGAGATGAGCGACACGGCTATGACCGTGGCGAACAGGTAGGTGAGCGAAGAGGCCGGGGCGTAGAACGAGAAGCTGCTGCCGAAAACGTAGGTGAGTATGCCCACCGTGAACCCGAACGCCACAGCCACACCACCGCCGCTGGCGAGCACGGGCCTTCCCTTCTTGTTGTGGTCGATAGCCGTGACGCCCGCGTCCCTCATGTAGGACTTTATGAACAGGGTCCCGACTACTGTCACCACAAAGGCCACTAGCGCCGGCACCGCAACGGTGAGATATGAATGGTAGACCATCGCATCCCTAATCAACTGTAAAAGCTTCTATTTAAGTGTTTCTGACCTCTGGCTTTGCTATCCGCCCGCGCTTGTGTACTGCTTCATCAGCACGTAGAAGAGCTTGTAGGACACCGCGGCTATCGCGATGCCGAGCAGCGCTATGGCGGCAACGACAAGCGGGCTGTAGGCCCCCATGAACGCCCTTGACGGGTAGTAGTACGCGAGCCCTATGGGGAATAGAATGGTGAATATCAGCTGGCCCGCAAGCCCGTATATGTTGAGCGGGTACTTGCTCAGGCCCTGGCCGAAGCCCAGCAGCTTGTTGACGAAGAAGCTGCCCTTTATCAGGACGTAGGCGAGCACTACGAGCATCAGCGTGAAGAGTATCATGGCGAAGGTTCCCACGCCGAGCAAGACAACGTACTCAATCGCGCCGGCCAAAGTGAACGTCATGTGCGACGCCGCGAACAAGAGCAGCACAAGCCCGGATGCCACTCCCGCCATCTGGGAGGGCAGGCCATATGCCGATAGGAATATCGTGGCTATGCCGAAGGGCTTCACTAGGTAGGGGTCGACCCCGCCCTTTAGCAGCTGCGTGCTAAGGTTGCCAGCGCCAAGTATGTTCCAGAGGATGGAGACCCCTATGTTCATTGTCGCGGCAAGGAACATCAGCTGGTAGTAGCTCCATCCCGCTATCCCACTGGACACGTAGTACACCACCGATATCGTTATGAACGTGCTTATCGTCAGGAAGGTGTTGTATATCGTGTACATCAGCGAGGATGTCCTGTACGAGACGAAGTTGAGAAGGGAGTACTCCCACGAGATCAGGAAGAACCTTATGGCGTTTCTTAGGCGTTCGAACACTCAACCACCGGCAAGCGCGACCTTTATGCTCATCTTCTTCCATCCCACCGCGGCAATCCCCAGCAGTATCAGTATCCACACGAACCCCACGGCGATGCTCTGCCATATCATCGCCGTGCTTATGGTCCCGAGGAACGTCGAGGCCGGGAAGTAGAACATGCTTGGGAGGGGGGAGAGGTAAAGTATGTTCTGCGCCCACTGCGGATAGAACGTGAGCGGGGCCACCATGCCCCCGAGTATGCTTATCACCGAGAAGACTATGGACACCAGTCCGTAGACGTTGGTGAGGTATATCGCGGCAAGCCCCACGAGGAAGCCGAAGAGGTTTATTATGCAGAACGCCATCACCACCTCCGCCAAGAACGCAGCAGCCTGCCACAGGCCGAGGCCCGCATGGGCTATCGCAAGAGCGGCTATGAAGAACAGCAGCGCAGGCACGCTGAACAGAGAGAAGGAATCCGCTATCGTGCCGAGCACGAGCTGGACCGGATACCTTATCGGCTTGAGCATCGCGGTGCCTATCGAGCCGTCGTTGATCGAGTTCATCATCTGGTCGTCTATGTTGGTGCCGACTATGAAGTTCAGCCCGCCTATCACTATGAAGTAGGCGTAGATCGCCGGGAGGCTGAGCCCCTTTATCTGCGTAGAGCCGGTGGCAGCATATATCGCGGTCCACACCGCTATCATCACGGCGAAGCCGAGCACCGTGAACAGCACGCTGAGGCTCATGTCGACCTTGTACGCGTACAGGGCCTTCTGCGTGACCCTCAGGTGCGCGATGTACCTGCCAGTGTCAAGTTGCATACCTACCACCAGTCCTGTCCCTCCTGTCGAGCTTCCTGTACAGCTTGGAGAGTATGTGGCTCAGGTCCACCTCGCTGACGCTGTAGTCCATCACCCTCTTGCTGTCGAGCAGGTCCATCATCGCCCTCGATTTTATCGCCCTGTGCGGCACCTCCAGCT
The DNA here is from genome assembly GCA_028867285.1 of Microcaldota archaeon. Classification (GTDB taxonomy): domain Archaea; phylum Micrarchaeota; class Micrarchaeia; order Micrarchaeales; family Micrarchaeaceae; genus JAGWFU01. The sequence goes on from JAGWGP010000012.1 coordinate 5,864, forward strand.
TGAGCACGTTGGCCTCCCTCTCAAGCACCTTGCCCATCTTGACCTTGGAGGGGGCCCTGCCGTCGAACTTGAGCGTTATGTACCTCTTGTCGCCGAACAGCTTCTCAAGGTTCTCCTTCGTGTCGTCGAATATCTTCTTGCCCTTGTCGAGCATGATCACCCTCTCGGCGATGGCTATGTCCTCCACTATGTGCGTGGTGAGTATGAAAGTGGTGCCGAACCGCCTCTGCATCTCTGATATCGTCTCCCTAAGGGCGAGCTTCGAGGGAAGGTCGACGCCGATGGTGGGCTCGTCAAGGAAGACGATCTTGGGCATGTGCAGGCACGAGGAGACGAAGTTGCACTTCATCTGCTCGCCGAGCGACATCTGCCTCACCTGCCTCTTGTACACGTCCCCCAGCTCCAGCCTGTCCACGAAATAGGAGAGCCTCTTCTGGTACGTGCTGTCCGGCACCTCGTATATCCTCCTGTTGTACTCGAAGGCGTCAGAGGCGGGGAGGTTCCAGAACAGCTGGCCGTGAGCGCCCAGCACCACGCCAATCTCCATCGCGAGCCTGATCCTGTCCTTCCAGGGGTTCAGACCTAGGACCCTTATCTCCCCAGAATCGGGGAACAGTATGCCGGTCATTATCTTGGTTAGGGTGGACTTGCCGCTGCCGTTCTTCCCAAGCAGAGCGACTATCTGGCCCCTCGGCACCGAGAAGCTCACGTCATCCAGAGCCTGCTTGTAGAAGCTCCTCCTCCTTAGCGACGCCAGGAACACCTTCTTGCCCCTCAGCGACTCGTGGGTCTTGAACCTCTTGCGCAGGTTCCCCGCGACTATTGCATCCTCCATGAAGTCCAGCCTCTACAGTAGAGTTTTCCAGAGCTATAGCTCAATAGGGATTTTTATCGCTTCCGTGCAGGCAGGGTATTTATATTAGGCAAGCAAAATACTGTTCAGGTGCCCCTGTAGTATAACTTGGATAGAACGCGGGCTTGCGGAGCCTGAGATCTGGGTCCAAATCCCGGCAGGGGCGTTGCATTATCCAGAACAGCACAGAGATTTGCCCCCGTAGGGTCAGGATGAGGTCTGGGTTGGGCGGTGTCCACCCAACCAGAATATATGGCAGTTACTCATCCTTGATTGCAGCACGTATCTTGGCCATCGTAGTCTCGTCAATCTGCTCCATCGCATGGGCAGTCCTTGCGTGGTCCCTTATCTGGCCCATAAGCAGCACCTCGTTCTCTGCCCTTGCCTCGAAGGCGCACTCCATTCCTATGTCCTTGCACGCAAATTTTTTTGCCATGGTTTCACCATACTGTTGTCTGCTAGCGTGCTTATAGCGGTATTTCCGGTGTTCCACGATTGTGGAAGGTTAGACGATTGTGGAACAAGGGCGGCGAGGGCCCTTCATGCATTTCATACGATGGAGGTGAGCGTTATTATCAGCACTACGCCAAGAGCCATCATCAGCATCATCTTCCATGGCGTATGCTTGTAGGTCTCGGGCAGTATGCTCGTCGCGCCTATGTACAGGAACTCGCCGACAAATATGGCCAGGAGCACGGCGAGGTACAGGCTGTTGAGTATGAAGAGGTAGGTGAGCAGCACACCGATCACCGGCGCGATGGCGTCGCTGACCAGGAACGCGATCGCAGTCTTGAGCCTGTGCTTGTTCTTCAGCACCACCACCACCGTGTTGATGCCGTCGGTGAAGTCGTGGAAGATGACCGCAAGGGCAACTATTATGCCCACCGCGGGATTGACGTTGAATGCGGCGCCTATCGCAACTCCGTCGAGCAGGCTGTGGACCACGAGGCTCCCAGCGCCTATCTGTCCCATCGGGTGGCCGTGCTCGTCGCCCCGCTCCTCGTGATGGTGGTGCGTAAGGAAGTACCTCTCCACAAAGCTGTAGAACAGGAAGGAGAGCACGACGGCCATTAGCGCGTCCCTTATCGGGAGGCCTATGCTCTGGCTGAGCTGCAGGCTCTCGGGAAGCAGGTCGAGGAAGGCCACGGTCACCAGCGTGCCTGCGGCGAAGGCGAAGAAGTAGGGGAGCGCCCTCCTGAACCTCAGGGCCACCGTCCCGCCTATGAGCGTCGAGAAGAACGTGGCGAGCGCAAGCAGTATTATTACCGGGTCCATCTGGTTCACTTACTAAACTAATAACTTTTGTTAAAATAATTATTAACTATAAAGTTAATAAACCAAGATAATACGGTTCGCGATTCAATGATAAACAAGATAAACGACTTCCTGTGGGAGATAGGCACCGGCGAGAGGGAGGGGATGAACGTCCCGGTGCGCATCTACGCAAACGAGCACATAATCAACACCATGCAGAGGGACAGGACGCTCAGGCAGGCGATGAACGCTGCGGCCCTGCCCACCATAGTGAAGAACATGCTGGTGATGCCCGACGGCCACGAGGGATATGGATTCCCGGTAGGCGGGGTGGCGGCTTTCGACGCAGATGAGGGCATAGTCTCGCCGGGCGTGGTGGGATTCGACATAAACTGCGGGGTGAGGCTGATAAAGTCCAACCTTTCCGTCAAGGACATCGCGCCGAGGCTGGGGCAGGTGATGGACAGCGTGTTCAAGAACGTGCCCAGCGGGGTGGGCAGCAGGATAAACCTGGGCCTCACGCAGGAGGACATGGACAGGGTCAGCCTCGAGGGCGTGCCATATGTGGTGGGGAAGGGCTACGGCTTCAAGGAGGACGTCCAGCGCATAGAGGAGGGCGGCATGCTCGAGGGTGCGGACATCGATGCGGTCAGCCCCATGGCAAGGAAGAGGGCGCTGCACGAGCTGGGCACGCTCGGCGCCGGCAACCACTTCCTAGAGATCCAGAAGGTGGAGAGGGTGTTCGACCAGGGGCTGGCTAAGGCCTTCGGGCTTGAGGAGGGGATGATAACAGTCATGATCCACAGCGGATCCAGGGGATACGGCCACCAGATATGCAGCGACTACCTCAGGACATTCGCTGAGTATCAGACCAAGAACAAGATAGTCCCGCCGGACCCGGAGCTCGTCTACGCATACGCGGGCACGAAGGAGGCGGACGGATACCTCAAGGCGATGAAGACCGCGGTCAACTTCGCGTTCAGCAACAGGCAGATAATGACGGACTCGGTGAGGAAGAGCTTTGCCGAGGTGTTCGGCAAGAGCCCTGACGCGCTCGACATGCAGCTCGTCTACGACGTCGCGCACAACATCGTGAAGCCCGAGGAGCACCTGGTCGACGGCAGGCGCATGAGGCTCCACGTGCACAGGAAGGGGGCGACAAGGGCGTTCGGCCCCAACAGCCCCGACGTCCCCAAGATATACAGGCAGTACGGCCAGCCCGTCATAATACCGGGCAGCATGGGGAGCGCGAGCTACGTCCTTGCAGGGCGAAGCGAGGCCATGGAAGAGACCTTCGGATCCTCGTGCCACGGCTCGGGGAGGGTGATGTCGAGGCACCAGGCTATCAGGGAGATACCTGCGTCGAGGACGCTGGGCGACCTGAAGAGCAAGGGTATAGAGATCAGGGTGCGCAACAAGAAGCTGATAAGCGAGGAGGCGGAGTGGGCATACAAGAGCGTGGACGACGTGGTCGGCAGCATAGAGGGAGGAAAGATATCCAACATAGTCGCGAGGCTTGTCCCGCTCGGAGTTACGAAAGGTTAATATTGTTGATTAGACAGTTCTATCTGACCGGTTGATGGCATGTTCAAGGCACAATCCGCAATGGAGTACCTGATGACCTATGGCTGGGCCATACTCATATTGGGTATCGCCATAGCCGTGCTCTACTCGCTCGGCCTGTTCAGCCCCAGCTCGTTCGTCACGAGCAGCTGCATCTTCCCAGCTGATTTCAGCTGCCTGAGCGGGGTGCTGGCAACCAACGGCCTGTTCTCGATAAACCTGGAGCAGTCCACAGCGTCGAACATAAACCTGACGGCTATAGGCTGCAACAACCTGGGCCAGACCACGAACATGGTATCATACTCGCCGCAGAAGTACCTGCTGATAGGCAGCAACATAAGCCTCAGCACGCTGTGCTACAGCAACCTCACGGTCTACACCGCAAACCCAGGCTCCATCTACGAGGGCTATCTGGTGATGAATTACACCGACCTCCAGACCGGATTCCCCCACACCGTGATAGGCAGGCTGATAGAGAAGGTAGCCTGAGATCAGATCCTCGAGCTCCAGATGTCCGTAGCGGAGTCGTAGTTTAGCAGCTTGTTCCTGACCCCCCACCTGAGCAGCATGTTCTTCAGCAGCTCTGCGTTGGTCTCCTCCTCGTTGTAGAAGGTTATCCCCCTCTTCTTGAGCTGCTCGGCGAGCTGCGGCGAGGTGAGCCTCTCGTGCTGGTGCATTATCGCCATTATGCTCTGGAACGGCTCTATCCTCACCAGCTCCCTTGCCATGACCGATGCGAACGTCTTCGGGGTTATGCTCTCCCCCACCTCGGTCAGCTTGATCATCCCGTTCTGTATCGTGCACAGGCCTAGTATCCTGCACGCGTCTATCAGCGGGAACAGTACGTCTATCGACTTCCTGGTCTCCTGGGCTATCTTGGACACCTCTATCGACCCACCCTTCCTCTCCTTGATGAGCCTGATTATTGCGCGAGTCTGGCTAAGCCCTGCGTTCATCGGAAAAAGCTCCATCTGAGACCCCAATCTACTATTATCTGCAAAGACTTTAAATATATGCCCATTCTCTCTCTAATGTCATGGTGATTTGTTGGACAAGATACCTGTCAAGGTCGTGGATTGGGGGACTGTCTCAAGGTGGACGGAGATCCTCTCGGGAAAGATAAGGGACTCGGGCTACAAGGTGGATGTGGCGGTGGCACTGGCAAGGGGCGGGCTCGCCCCGGCGAGGCTCGTGAGCGACATGCTCGGGATAAGGGACATAATGTCCATCAAGGTTGAGCACTGGGTCGACACCGCCGCGCACCAGAAGGAGGCAAAGATAAGGTACCCCTACAAGGCTGACCTCAAGGGCAAGTCAGTGCTGATAATCGATGACATATGCGACACCGGCGAGAGCTTCGCGGTGTCGATGAGGCACGTCAAGGACAACTTCTCGCCTAAGAGCATCAAGGCGGCCGCTATGCAGTACATCAAGTCCACTAGCAAGTTCACGCCGGACTTCTACACGGAGACGGTGAGGGACTGGACATGGTTCATGTACCCGTGGAACTACTGGGAGGACATGATAAACCTCACGTTGAAGCTTGAGACCGACCTGGACAGCCCCAGCGACGTCGAAAAGGCGTTCAGGGCGGCATACGGCGCAAAGCCCCCGATACCGATAGAGGACGTCATCGCGGAGATCGAGATAAGGGACCTCAAGCCCACGAACGGCGAATGATTACCACGGGACCTTCTTCAGCCGTAGCCTGTGGGCCCCAACGTTCGTGAGCACGTGAGTCGCGCCTGTAAGCACGACCAGGAATGCCATGCCGTACAGGTCGGGCATGTGGCCCAGCCAGAACGAGAAGACGAGCGCAAATACGAAGAACCCGTACTGGTCCATCACCGGGAAGCTCCTCCCCGACTTGTAGTCCAGCCTCCTCTTCACGAAGCTGCCCACAAGGTCGCCGGCGATGGCGCCGAGGGCCATCATCACCGCTATCGCAATCATGTAATTGAGGAACGGGTACTCTATCAAGCCCACGCCGACCCCTGCGAGGAGCGCTGAGGCGGTGCCACGTATCGTCTTGTTGTCGCCGAAAATGCGCTTGCCCCAGATCTTCCTCCCAAGATCCAGCGGCCTCCCCCCGCCGAAGAGTATGGGCGCGCCGTTCGCAGCATAAGAGGGGAATATGTAGATTATCGGGTAGATGAATGTCAGATAGATGAAATTGATGTCCAAGTTCAAGCAGATCCCGTCACTCGCTGGCTATCCTTCCCTCAGCCATCCTATCGGAGCCCCCGCCCCTGAAGCTCTTCTTCATCTTCGAGGCTGCGGATTTTATCATCTCGAGCGCGTCGACGCCTGACTTGCTCCCCGATATCGCGACGCACTCCGTAGCCTTGTTGTAGAGAAGCACAGCCCTGTCGGCATTGGACTCGGCGAAAATGGTGGCTATCTTCCTGAGCATCTTCCTGTCGTAGTCAAGCTCCCTCACCACTTCCCTGCCCTTTGTGGCGGAGAGTTCCGCAGCCGCGTACTCGCTGAGCCTCTGCTCAGCATTATCGTAAAGCTGCTTGTACTCCCTAAGTTCCTCGAGCTTGGCAGCCATCCCCGCATCGAGCTTGTCCCTGTCAATGCCAGCAGTCCTGGCTATCGAGTCTATGCTGTTCTCCATCCTGTTTATGTACTCATAGGCGGCTGGACCAGCAACAAACTCAAGCCTGTTTATACCGTCATGGATCCTTGAGGCGCTCACTATCTTTATCAGACCCACGCTGGACTCGGTCGATGCGAGGTGGAGGCCTCCGCACGCCTCAGCGTCTATAAGGTTGCCCTTCAGGTCGGTGACCTTGACTATCCTTAGCCTGCTCGCAGGCACTCCGTGGCCCTGGTATATAGCAAAGCCGTACTTCGTCTCCGCATCCCTCCTCTCAAGCTCGTCGACCGAGACCCTTATCCCGTGTGTGATGTAGGAGTTGGCCCTCGACTCTATCTCGCGCACCTGCTTGTCTGTGAGCCTCTCGTAATGCGATATGTCTATGTGCGCCTTGTCCGGCGACTTCTTCGCTCCTTCCTGCCAGGCGTGCTTGCCCAGTATGCTCCTCGCAGCCGCGCTCACGAGGTGGGTGGCCGTGTGGTGGGCCATGAGCCTGAGCCTCCTTTCCCTGTCCACCTCGCACCTCACCTTGGCCCCGCTCTTCATAGCCACGGGCTTGTCGAACACGTGCACGATCACGCCATTGACGGACTGCACGTCCACGACGCTGTGGCCGTCTATGGTCCCCCTGTCTGCCTCCTGCCCGCCGCTCTCGGCGTAGAACGGCGTCTTGTCAAGCACGACGAACGCCCCCTTTGCCTTCAGGACCTTCGATTCGGATTCGACGGCGAAGTTCCTGTAGAAAAGCTTCTCCGTTTTCGGCATGCCTTCGGTATCCATGCCTATGCTCTTGGGCTCCTTCTTCTTGCCGGCGAAGTCGCCCTTTATCAGGTCGTTGTAAAGCTCCTCTGGCACGTCGAGCTTGACCCTCTTCGAGTCGGCAATGCTCTTTATGAAATCCGGGGTTATGCCATGGCTCTCATAAAGCGTCCTTGCCCTCTCCCTTGTCAGCTTCTCCTTCTTCTCCACTATGGTGCTGACTATCTTCATGGCAGAGCTCTTCGTGTTGTCGTACCTCTTCTTCTCTACCTCTATCACCGCGTTTATCTCGTCAAGGCTGTCCTTTATGTCCTTGTACACCTTCACGAGGTCGTTGGAATGCGACTCCATTATCTTCATCGGGTCGATTCCGGGCGCATACCTGTCCATGAAGTCGAAGGCCCTCCTCAGGATTATCCTGAGGTTGTACCCGCCACCCACGTTGCTCGGCAGCGCGCCGTCGCTTATCGCGAAGAGCAGCGTTCTCGTGTGGTCCGCTATCGCGTATGCCGCCTGCATCGGCTTTATCGTGTTGTAATATTCTTTCTCGCTGACTCCCGAGTTCTGTATCAGCCTCTTCTCAACCGCCTCAACGTCCTTGACCTCGCTCGCGTCAACCGTCCCCAAAGCCCCCGCGACCTTTGAGTAGATTCTTGAGTCGGGCTTTATCCCAGAGCTCTTGTAGATGTAATCCAGCTGGTTCTTGAACACGATGTCGTAGGCGGTCTGTGCGCCTGAGTAGAACCACATCAGCCTCTCGAATCCCCAGCCGACGTCCACCACCTTCGCGCCAAGCTCCTTTATCTTCCCGTCGGCGTACTCGAACTGGGTGAAGACGTTGTTGACCAGCTCAAGCCCGTTCGCGAAGGCCTCGAGCGACGGCCCGAACTCGGAGAAGTCTCCCATCGCCCACGTGTCCTCCACGTAGGTGAGGTCCCTCTTCTTGACACCGAGCACCGAGGTGAGCAGGTTGTAGTTGAGCTCTATGGTCCTGTCCCTCCAGTAGCCCTCCTTGGGGTAGTTGAACGCGTGCTGGCCAGGCATCATGAACGCGGTAAAGTGCCTTCCGGTCACCCCCACGTTGGGTATGTCGTTGAACCTCATGCATATCTGAGGCACAAGCAGCGGATTCGCATTGTACTCGAAGCTTATCTTGCCGCCCTCAAGCCTCTGGAAGTCCTGTATGCTCGCTATCGTGAAGTAGAGGTCCTGCCTCCACCTGCTGACCACTGGATACTTCTCTATTATCTCGTGGCCCTCCTTCTTGAAGAAATCCGAGAATTTCTTCCAGAAATCAGCGTAAGTGATCGCGGTCATCTTGGGCTTCATGAACGTGTAGGGCTCGTGCGAGGAGTCCCCGCAGTACTCCCTGTCCGAATCAACGGTCCAGAAGAACTTGGAGCATCCCTTGCACTGCCTCCTCTCGAAGCCCTCCCTCTTGAAGACATCCACTTCGTAGTACTTCTTGGGCTCCTTCGAGAAGTTGGCCCTCAGTTCGTCCTTGTTGAGCATCAAAGCACCTTCTGCTGCCACCACACCTTGCACTCCTTGCCGAAGAACGCGCAGAAGTTGCACTTCCACTTCTCGTTCTCGGGCACGGGCAGCGACTTTCTCTCCCCGTTCCAGAACTTGAGCATGTGGGTTATGATCCCCTGCGCCTCGTTCCTGTCGTAAGCGAGCCTCTCCAGCTTTATCTCCTTCCTGGTGTACTGGTTCAGGTATCTGACATAAAGTGTATTGCTTATCTTATTAAGCGTTCTCATGTCCTCGAAGAACAGGCCCGCGATCGTGCCCACGTCCTGCAGGCTCTTGTCTATCTGGTTGGCGTCAAGCTGCCTCACGAACTCGTCCGTCATCCTCAGCGAGGCGGTCCTGTACGCCATGTTGAAGTTCTTAGAGTTGTAGTCGCCGCTCGTTACGTCGTCGAGCAGCTTCTTGTATATTATCACCTGCACGCGGTGGGTGAGCACCTGCGCGTCAGAGGGGGGTCGGTCGTCCCCGCGGGTCTTGTCCTCCAGTATTGCGGTCTCGCCGTTCTCGCTCTGCAGCTGGTCTATCTTCCCAACCACCTTGTACCCGCCTATGGAGCCGTACACCTGCACCTCCCTGGTCACACCCTTCTCCTTGAGCGTGGCGATCGCCTGGTGGCTCGTGTAGAGCGACTTGTACAGGCTGTCCGCGTAGCTCTTGGGCTGTAGCACGATCGGGACGTTGGTCTCGCCCTCAAGCTCCTCGTGTATCCTGCTGCCCTTCTTTATCTCCTTCGTAATGCTGGGCCCGTGTATGTAGTTGAGCTCCATCTGGCGCTCGCACCAGTACTGCGCGGATATGTCCGACACCCTTATGCTCGACTTGTGCAGCTCCTCCAGTACGCTCAAGAAAAGACCTCAAAAGATGAATCAGCCCGCCTACTTGTCGTCATAGCCAATGGCTCAGCGATTACCTCAATCATCACTGGTAGCTATTGGCAACGAGGCTATAAAAAGGGTTACCCCTTGTGCCTGAGCTTCCTGACCGCATAGGCGTATATCGCATAGAGCACTATGCCGAACACACCTACCGCAGCCATGGTCACCACCGCGCTGTCCACCTTTATCAGGTAGTAGCCGAACAGCATGAGCACCAGGTCCCAGATGAACACCCCTGCCAGCGAGTAGCCGTAGAACTTCTTGAGCGGCATCCTTGCGAACCCGGCCGGGAAGCTCATCACGGTCCTGAGGACCGGGAGCAGCCTGGACAGGAACACCGCAGCCACGCCGTTCCTCTCGAACCACCTGTCGAAGTTGTCCAGCTGCTCCCTCTTCACGCGGAACATCTGGAGGTGCTTGTACACCACGTCCTTGCCTATGAAATAGCCTATCGCATAGTCTATCGTGAGGCCCACCATGCTCGCCACTATGGACACGAGGAAGGCGATCACGAAGTTGAAGTCCCCGCTTGCAGCAAGGGCGCCAGCGAGCGGCAGCACCACCTCGCTCGGCACCGGTATGGAGGAGCTTTCCAGCAGCATCAGGCCGAACAGAGCGAGGTACCCGTATATCTTCATCAGCGCGGATATCGCGGCATACGAGTTGGTGAATATCGCAAGCAAGTTGGCGATTATGCTGAGGTAGAACATGCAGTGTATAACGTGCCCTCAAATATTAAACCTTGCGGTTGTGCACACATGAGACCCAAATCTGTCAGCCGCATATTTGCAGTAAGTTATATATAACCGGGCAGGAGATATCTACTCCTTTCCAATTTCGTCAAGGGATGTAATCTCATGGACAAGAAGATAATAATCTCGGTTCTGGCAGTAGTAGCGGTCGGAGGCATACTATTCGCGGCTTTTGGCCACGGAGGAGTGGGCCAAATGGCCGCATCAGGAG
>JAGWGP010000013.1 GCA_028867285.1 Microcaldota archaeon
CTCACGCTCCCCGCCAGTCCGTCACCCAGCCCGTCCATCGTCACGACTAGCTGCCTGTCGAACGGCGCAGTGAAAGCCGCGGTGGCCGCGTGCGCTGTGTGGTGGTCTACGACGTGAAGCTTGAAGTTCCCGAACCCCATGCCCCTCAGGTGCCCTGCCACCACGTTCTTGCTTATGAACGTGTTCGATGGTAGCACGCCTATCGAGGTGAGGCTGTACTTCAGCTTGTGCCTGGCGTCCTCCAGCCTCGGCCTCAGCGTCTTCCTCCTCCTCATCGAGTAGTAGCTCTCCTTCATCTGCGGGAACAGCCTCTCCAAGGTCTTGGCGAACTCCATGGTCGAGAACGCGACGTGCTCTATGTCCGCGGGCTGCAGGTGCTCGTACTCGAGCGCTGCCATTATCGAGTTGTAGGGGAACCTGAGCTCCAGCTTCCTCTTGGTGAAGCGCTCCTCGTTCGCGGCGTAGACGATCCTGTCGCCGTCTACCAGCGCCGCCCCCGCGTCATGCCCGTCCCAGATTCCAAGAACATACAATCTATCATCCTAGTTGGGGCTCTCAACCCTGGTCTCGATCTCGGTCCTTATCTTCTCCACGAAGTCCTCGAGCTTGACCCCGAACTTCTGCCCCCCGCTCCTCGTCCTCACCGCCACCGTGTTGGCTTCAACCTCCTTCTTCCCTATTATGAGCATGTACGGGACCTTCATCATCTGTGCGTCCCTTATCTTGTACTCCAGCGTCTTGTCCGAGTTGTCGAGCTCCGCCCTTACTCCATTGCTTTTCAGTTCCTTGTATGCCTTTTCGGAGAACTCGTTCGCGGTCTCGGATATCGATATCACCCTCGCCTGCACCGGCGCCAACCACGTGGGGAACTTGCCCTGGTAGTGCTCGATCATAACGCCTATGAACCTCTCGATCGAGCCGTAAACCGCCTTGTGTATCACCACCGGCATGTGCTGCTTCCCGTCCTCGCCCGTGTACTCGAGCCCGAACCTGTGCGGCATCTGGTAATCGAGCTGTATGGTGGCGCACTGCCACTCCCTCCCCATGCTGTCCCTGATGCTTATGTCTATCTTCGGGCCGTAGAACGCGCCGTCCTTCTCGTTGATCTCGTAGGCCAGCTTGTTGGCCTCGAGCGCCCTCCTCAGGCCCTCTGTTGCCCTGTCCCATAACTCCGGGCTTCCCATGTGGTCGTCAGGCATGGTGGACAGCCTCAGCCTGTACTCGAACCCAAACCTCTTGTACACCGCGTCCATGAGGCTGAGCACCTTGGTGACCTCTTCCTCTATCTGGTCCTCCCTCGCGAATATGTGCGCATCGTCCTGGGTTATCTCCCTAACTCTGAACAATCCCGTGAGCGCGCCGCTTATCTCGTTCCTGTATATGGTCCCGAACTCGGCCAGCCTCACCGGAAGGTCCCTGTAGCTCCACTTCCTGGACTTGTAGACGAGTATGCCCGATGGGCAGTTCATCGCCTTAAGGCCGAGCTGCTCCGAATCCGCATTGAACGTGAACATCTCCTTGACGTAGTGCTCAAGGTGGCCGCTAACATCCCAGAGCGCAAGGTTGGCTATCGTCGGTGTGCTGATCTCCTCGTATCCGTACTCCTGGTACTTCTCCCTCATCAGCTTGAGCAGCTCGTTGAATATAATGTAGCCGTTGTTGTGCCAGTACACCATCCCCGGCGAGACCTCCTGGAAGCTGAACAGGTTGAGCCTCTCGCCTATCGTCCTGTGGTCCGTCTCCGGCAACCCGGCGAAGTCGCTCTTCGTGACTATCGACCTGTCTAGCGGCTTTGCCTTCGGCGCTATCTGCGCCTCCTTGGGCTGGGTTTGCTGCTGTGCCGCTGCAGAGTACCTCTTCGACCTCTCGGCCATCGGGTGCCCCTTTATCCTAAGGGTGAGCGCCTTGTTCCAACCGAACGGTGCCTTCTTGGTCTCGTAGCCCTCCGCCATCTTCCTGTACATGTAATCGACCAGCGCCATAGCCTCCTTCGGCGGGGCTAACTCTGTGCTGAGGTGCGCGAACGGGTATATCACCACCCTGGTGCGCTTGAGCTGCGCCAGGAACCTCCTTGCGTCGTCCATCGCCTGATCTGCCACCGCCTGGTCGTCCCCCCTCTCCACGCTTATCAGCAGGGCCAGGGCGTCGTCCACGGATTCCCTGAGCTTGTCGCTGGGCTCGTACACGCTCGACTCGGGCTTTATCATCTCGTAGCTTATGTTGTCTACGTCTAGCTCTAGTATCTTCATCGAGACCGTATTTGCTTCCCTCTGAAGCTATATATGAATTTCGCTTGCCCCGAAACAAGGTATAAATATTATGGAAAACCATGCTTATCCATAAGGTTTGGTAGACGAATCTCAATGCACAGTCACCTGTCTGCAGCGATGCTATCACTGCTCCTCATGGTTGCTCTAGGAACCGGCCTAGCGCACGCACAGCTCCTCCCAACCCCCAAGGGCCTGCCGCTTAACATATCGCTCTCCAACACCTACATATCGGTCCAGGCCGGGAGCGCTTGCTCTGGGGGGGCCTGCGCAGAGCCCCAAAGGGCCGGGATAGAGGCCTGCGCGTACGGGGGCAAGGGGCCGTATCTTATCGTCGTCTACAACAACAACCAGCAGGTGGCCACCGCGTCCACCCCCGGCTGCTACTACTACACGTTCACCCCGCCGAGCGTTGGCACTTACGGCATCAGGTTCAGCGTCGCTGACAGCTCGAGCCCCCCACAGAACGCCTCCGCATCCGCCACGATCGCGGCCACGCCGCAGAGCAGCACCGGCCCGCTCTCATCTTCCATCTCGCTCTCAAAGGCCGACGTCAACGTGAGCCAGAGCGTGCTCATCGGGCTCACCATAAGCGGCGGCTCGGCCCCATACTCGGTAAGGGCGTATGTGAACGGCGGCCTGTCAGAGGCCAGCACCACCTACTCTCCCTACACCTACAGCTTCACCCCATCGGCGGAGGGCGCGTACTCCATCAGGTTCCTGATATCCGACAGCGCGGGCCGAACTACGAACCAGAGCGCGACAGTGTACGCCGTGCCCGGGGGATACATAAGCTCGTCCAAGCCCGGATCCAATCCGCTCTCGATAACCGTGAGCCCTAAGTTCCAGACGGTGCAGCCCGGCGTCCCGGTGAGGATAACGGCCAAGGCCTCCGGCGGCAACTCCGCTCTGTACAACATACTGCTCTACGACGGCAGCGGCACGCAGCTCGTCGTTTCGCAGAAGAACTCAGTGAACTACACCTTCACGCCCTACCAGGCCGGCATCTACTACCTGTTCACCGCGGTGGTGTACGACGCATCGCACAACGTGAGCTCGCAGGGGATAGACATACTGACCGCCAACGTTACCCCGACCAACGGCACGCTGAGCGAGACGATCACCCCCGACGGCCAGTCCGTGAACATAACACAGCAGGCAACGTTCAACATAACCCCCTCAGGAGGCACCGGCCCGTATTACCTCGTGATAAGGGACCAATACGGCAACCTGATAAAGAGCGCAAGGCTCAACTCCACCAAGCCCTACAGCTTCAGGCCTCTGGTGGCCACCGCCGGCACATACCAGTTCGGGTTCACCCTGTCCAACGCGTACGGCGCGCTGGTGTCAAAGACCGCTACCCTGACTGTCACCGGCAGCACCGTAAGCTCGGTCCAATACGCCAAGGGGACGCTTAACGCGGTGGCCGGCCAGCAGGTCGACGTCAGGGTATCGCCCCACACCATGGCCTGCCCCTGCACCGTGCTGGTCTACAACAACGGCGCGTACCAGCAGCGCGGCACTGTGACGGCTGGAGGCACATACACCTACTCATTCGTCCCACCCACGCCGGGCATATACTCCATAAGCTTCATAACCCAGTACCAGGGCTCTGGGGCTGATGGCTATTCAGAGACCCTGCTCGATCAGGTATACGTGTCATCGCAGGCCCAGGCCAGCCCACAGGGCAACAACCTCTCGGTATCCATAAGCCCGCAATCCACAACATACGCACCGCCCGCTGCCTCGGTCCAGATAACCGCAACCGCGTCAGGGGGCGATTCGTCGCTGTACAACATAATCCTCTTCGACGGCAGCGGCAACGAGCTCGCGGTCTCGGATTCCAACCATCTGAGCTACACCTACATAGTCCCATCCCCGGGAAGCACCTACTACCCGCTGACCGCGGTGGTCTACGACGCCTCCCACGCCACGGCATCGAGCTCCACCTACGTGTACGCCACATGAGCTTGGCGCCGGTTTATAGAAAGCTTTTTAAACCTTATGATACTGGCCCCATCGGCAAGAATGTATAAATATTAAGGAAAGCGCAATATCCTCATACAATGGGAATAAGGTAGAGAGATGCAGAAATACGCCTTGATGTTACCGATGATCGCACTGCTTGCGGTCGCATTCAACTCCGGCATAGCCGACGCCACGGCGTTCGGCACGCCGGTCACCTATCCGCTCAACGTCCAGCTGGGCAGCACATACCAGACGGTAACTGTGGGCGGGGTCTGCACCTCAGGCGGATGCACCACGCCGACAGCGGCGGACATACAGCTGGTCATAAGCGGCGGCGTTCCCCCGTATTCGATAATAATAACCGACAGGCTGGGCGGCGGCGCTACCCAGCAGCTTGTGAGCACGGCATCGGAGGGCGGATTCTACGACTACCAGTTCACCCCGTCCAGCGTCGGCACATACAGCCTTAACGTGCAGGTGATCGACAGCGCGAGCCCATCCAACTCGCAGACCCAGACCGCCACTGTGGTGGCATCGCCACAGACGGGTTCATCCTCGGGGGCCAACTCCGCGTCGCTCTCCACCACCGAGGCCACGGTAAACGTGGGCCAGACAACGCCAATAACCGTCTCCATACCAAATAACATAGGCCAGGCCTATACCGTAGAGGTGAGCGTGAACGGCCAGCTGATGGCGACCTCGCAGGCCACCACCTCATACACATACTCATTCACCCCGCAGGCCACCGGCCAGTACACGATAGAGTTCCTGGTCTCTGACCAGTACGGCAACGAGAACTCGCTCACCGCCTCGATAACCGCGGTTCCCGCCGGCGGGCAGGGAGTAGGCACGGGCAGCGGGACACTGACCATATCCGCAAGCCCCACGTACAAGAACGTGGCGCCGGGAACGCCGGTCGAGATATCCGCCACCGCATCCGGAGGGGATTCATCGCTCTACAACCTCATACTTTACGACAGCAGCGGCAACCAGGTGGCCGCATCGCAGACCAGCTCGGTCAGCTATACCTTCACTCCCTACCAGCCCGGGCTCTACTACCTGTTCACCGCTGTGGTGTACGACGCCTCGCACAACATAGCCTCCCAGGGGATAGACATACTCACCACCGGCACATCCGTGTCCTCGACAGGCTCCCTCAGCGAGACCGTGACTCCGCAGTCTGCTACGGCCAACGCCGGATCATCCGCGTCGTTCTCGATAACCGGCACCGGCGGGCTTCCCGACAACGGCCAGTACTCGCTCGTGGTCAGGGACCAGTACGGCAACCTGCTCAGCAGCGTCAAGATACCATCATCCACTTCTTACACTTACACCCAGACGGAGTCCGCCCCTGGAACGTACACATTCTCGTTCGAGCTTATAGACTCGCTCGGGAACACCGCGACGCAGTCGGCGACCCTTACCGTGGCGAGCGGCAACACCTCACCCCCGCCATCGAGCTCCTCATCCTCGGGCAGCGGAGGGCTGTCCATAACAGTGACGCCCCCCGGGGTCACGCAGGCATCTCCAGGCAATCCGATCCAGATAATGGCCACGGCATCGGGCGGGGACTCCTCTCTTTACAACATAATACTCTTTGACGGCAGCGGCAACGAGCTCGCGGCATCCCAGACCAGCACCCTGAGCTACACCTACACCACCCCGGGCACGGCAAACACCTACTACCCGATAAGCGCGGTGGTGTACGACGCCTCTCACAACATAGCGCAGCAGGACATTGACATATACACCGGCTCCGGCGGCTAATTCGCCCCTGCCCTCGTGCGGCTCCCGATAGAAAGATATTTAAATTGTAATTAGCAATAAAACCTAGTGGTATAATGAGGAAATTCATGCTTAAGGCTCTGGCCGGTGCGGACATAATGGGTTCCTACAGCAGGATCCTGCTCGCACTCATATCAATCATGGGCATGGTAGGTGGCATATCCACCATCGCCTCCGCCCAGTGCACAGGCCCTACAGCCTGCACCACGCTCCCGATCAGCTGCGGAGGCAGCGTGAACGGCGTTGCATGCATACAGCAATCAGGCTCCAGTTCTGGCTGCGGAACCAACGAGGGATTCTGCGGCACCCCGGGTAGCTCATCCGGCGGCAGCGGCACAGGCGCAGGAAGCGCCCAGGGCATAGCCAACGAGATCAAGACCATATGCAACGAGATAAAGACGGTCGTGTTCGTGCTTGGCCTGGCGCTCATGATCCTTGGAGGCGCGCTCTACGCAGGCGCCCACGTGATGCCCGGAACCACGAAGGGGCAGATCCAGGGTTACGGCATGGGAATGCTCGTAGGCGGGATAATCGGCGTGATAATAGCGCTGATAGCACCGTTCGTCCTGAACCAGATAATAACGTTCAGCAACTCGGGAGTCGGCAAGGTAAGCTGCTGATTCCCTCTTCTTATTTTTTCTTCCAATGGCTCAGCGCGAGCAATCCCAGAAACATATAAAAACAGGCGCATAGCATAATGATTGCGTGCCAGTCACGCGATGATCGCATGGTAACGACCGCAACTGGGGCGACACGGTTCCGCCCCATCCCTCTGACCCATCTAGCGCTCGCGCTGATCATATTCTCCATCGCCATTCTGCCAGCTCTTGCTGGCGCTCAAGGCGCTCCAAGGTACAATCCGCTCAAGATAACCTCGATAAGCCCATCCTCCGTCTCCGTGCTGTCCGGGCAGACCGTGCAGTACACTGTCAAGGTCTCTGGAGGCAGCCCAAGCACCTACTACTACCTCACCGTGGCCGACCAGTACGGCAACCAGCTCAGCGCCACAACATTCCCATTCACTTCCGGAGTCACATCCTCCATACGCATAGCCGAGAACAACACCAACTCCTCGCCGGCAAGCTATTTGCTCACGTTCACCCTCAATGACGACGCGCGCGACGCGCCTGCCAACGGCACTGCGGTGCTGACAGTGGCGGGCGCTGGCCAGTCCTCGCTGCCCAGGTGCGGAACCTTCCAGCCGGGCCAGTTCTCCATAAACGTCACCCCCGCCTCGGCCACAACGCTGTCCGGGACCCAACAGTTCGAGGTCTCTGTGGCCGGCGCGACATGCGCGTATGGGCTTACGATTGAGGACCACGTCAGCGGCCGCATATACGGCTCCGCGACCGGCATAACCGCACCCGAGTACAACGCCTCTGTGCAGGAGACGGTCCCCGGCACTTACCTGGTCAGGTTCCTTGCAAGGGACTACGCCGGACGCAACGCCAGCGACGCCGTCCTGCTGACGTATAGCGGCACCCCGCAATCCACGCCCTCATCAGGATCGACATCAGGTGGCGGCGGCCTCGCGGGCCAGGAGCCCCTCCAGCTGCAGAGCCTCTGCGGATTCTTGAGGAGCGTCATGCTCGTGCTCGGCGTTGCGCTGCTGATATTCGGCCTCGCGGTATTTGTTGGCACCTGGATGATCCCGGGCAGGGTCAAGGGCCCAATCCACAGGTACGGCCTGTGGGCAATCGCTGCCGGCATAATCTGCCTGGCCATAGGGATCGCTGCCCCTTACCTGCCAAATCCGATAGCCATGCCTGGCGTGGCCGGCGCGGTGAACCCGATCTGCTGAGCCCGTTCTCCGTCCCAGAAACATATAAAAACAGGCGCATCAAATACTGATTGCTGCGCCCTGTGCAGGATGGTACGATGGAGGCAAACGAGAGTTCCAGGATCCCATCAAGCCGTGCATATGCGCGCCAGCCGCTCATCATTCTCCTGGCAGTTCTGATCGTATCGTCGCTGGTGCCCTCCGCATTTGTGCACGCGCAGAGCGGCCCCGACATAATAGTCACGGTAAGCCCTGCGTCAACATCCATCCAGTCCGGCCAGCCGGTAACCTATACCGTGACCGCGACCGGGGGCACCGGCCACTACCAGGCCGCTGTGGCCACCGACCAGTTCGACAACCAGATAGGGTCATCCACGTTCCCCTTCACGTCGTCCACCACGCTGCAGGCGTCAGAGTCCGCCGCAACCACTTACAGCATAATCGTAACTGTTACCGACACAGGCGGCAACACAGGCAAGTCCCAACCGGTCACCCTTCAGGTCAGCGCATCCTCTGGCTCATCGCCCAACAGCTCATCCCCGCTGGCGCTCTCCGTAGCATCCCCGGGTTCATCAGTCGCTCCCGGATCTCAGGCCCAATTCTCGATCTCAGTATCTGGCGGGCTCTCGCCGTACCTGCTGACGGTCAAGAACTCCAACGGCGACATACTCCTTAACAGCCAGCAGATAACCTCCCCATATTCCTATGGGACGAGCAACGCCAAAGCCGGCACATACGCCCTAACCTTCTACGTCACGGACACCACCGGCCAGTCGGTGAGCAAGCAGGCATCCTTCACGGTCGCATCATCCTCCTCCAACTCTAACTCAAACACCAATTCAAATTCCAATCCCAACAGCAACTCCAACTCTAACCCCCAGAGCAGCCAGCAGCAGTCCCCGCCCCAGGGCGGCACATGCACCCCTGGAGGCTGCGTGAGCTCGTCGGCGTCGTGCGTCAGCATACTTCCTGGCGTGACCTGCTCCCCTGTTCAGGCGCCCGCTGGCAGCACCTGCACGGCCCCCAACAACTACGCATGCGCGGCCACTGTAGGCAATCCCAACTTCCAGCAGTCATCATCGTACATAGGCAGCACCAACACGCAGCAGCTCTCCGCCATACAGAAGGAGATAGGCACCATATGCAACAGCATAGAGAGCATAGTGTTCATACTGGGCCTTGCGCTCATGCTGCTCGGCGGCGCGCTCTACGCCGGCTCGCACGTCATGCCGGGCCAGACCAGGGGCCAGATACAGGGCTACGGGATGAGCATGCTGATGGGCGGCGTTGTCGGCGTGATAATAGCGCTGCTCGCCCCTTGGGTGCTGAACCAGGTGATAGCCCTCAGCGGAACCGGCGCCGGCCAGGTGACCTGCTCGAGCGCAGGTGCGATAACCTCGGCAGCCACCGGACTGGCTGGAGGCGCGCCCTCCGGAGGCGGCGGAGCAAACCCTGGCCCGACAACCCAGTCCATAACCGTGAGTCCCTCTTCGGCGCAGGTTACCACCGGCCAGCAGATGCAGTTCTCCGTGTCCGTGACCGACTCCAACCCAGCGCCCTACTACGTAACCATAACTGACGCCGAGGATGCCAGCTACAATGCGCAGTTCCA
The DNA here is from genome assembly GCA_028867285.1 of Microcaldota archaeon. Lineage (GTDB taxonomy): Archaea > Micrarchaeota > Micrarchaeia > Micrarchaeales > Micrarchaeaceae > JAGWFU01. Next base: position 9,413 of record JAGWGP010000013.1, read on the forward strand.
GATGAGCGGCTCAAGCATGCAGTACCCGTTCGCTGTCCCGTTGAGCATGCCCGGAGGTGTCAACAGGCTGACCTTCAGCATGTCCGACGGCCTCAACGGCCACGCCACCGCCACCGCCACCCTTGCCGTGACGTCCAGCTCCTGAATACAACTACCTATTTATTGTTTGCCCTCTAATCATTCCTATAGGCGTTGAAATGGCGAATCCACCTGTGCTCAACTACGCGATCGAGACATACAGGGCCAACCTGAAGCTCATACTGCTGTTCTCCATATCGTTCGTCATAGCCTTCCTGATACCTGCATTCGCCTCGTTCCCCACTTACGTGGACGCGGGCTCGATATTCCTCAGGACCGCGAGCGTCTTCCTCAACCTCAACATATTCAACACCGCGATAATATTCGCTGCTGTTTTCTTCTCGCTGCTGTTCCTCAGCTTCGCAATCGTTGCGATCAATGTCATAGTCAAGCACAGCAGGACCCACACCAGGATAACCAGGGAGGTTATGAGCGGGATAGAGAAGTACACCGCCAAGGTGTTCGCGGTGCTGCTGATGACCACAGTGATAGTGGTCCTTGCCAACGTGCTCACCTATGGCAGCGCCTACTCCGCCCTGATCACTGCCATAGTGGGCTTGGTGATAACCCCGTTCGTGTTCTACGCCCCAGCCTCTATAGTCATAGACGAGAGGAGGATAGGCCAGGCGATAGACTCTAGCCTGAGCTTCTTCTTCAAGAGGTTCGACTACTTCCTGATGTGGCTCGTGCTCGCGATAGTGCTGATAACCGTGTTCGACTTCATATTCATACTCGTGGGCGGCACAGTCGCCTCGAGGTACATGATGCTCGTCTTCAACTCGCTGTTCATAATCCCCTTCCTCGTGCTCCTTCAGAGCGAGCTGTACATGAGCAGGTTCAAGCTGCTCAAGAGGTAGTAGTTACGCCTTTCTCCCATGGCGCACGGGCAACGTAGCCCCGTATAGGTTTAAATATAACATCTTGCGCGTATTATACTGAGAGAGCATGATGGGTTTTATGGTTCCGGTGGTATTGAGCATAGGCGCGATCTACGCACTGATACCGCTGATGATAATAGTCGCCCTTATAGCCGCCGCGGCTGGCCTTAGCAGGGGGGCCAACATATTCCAGTTCTTCGGCTTCGACGCGCTGCTCGGCCTCTCCAGTGGCGTAGGCGCCGGCGCATCCGGAAAGGGAATGATAAGCAAGAGCCTCAAGTACAGCACCGACCAGCAGGAGAAGCTCATGGAGGCCATGAGGAGCGCGACAAAGAGCTTGACCGGCAAGCAGAGGGGAGTCACCAGGAGGGAGATAAACATAGGCAAGAGTGGGATAACCGTCTCTGCGACCGCCAAGCAGAAGGAGCAGTCGATAACCGCGATGAAGGAGCTTATGAAGAAGGCTGGCAAGACGCAAGAGCAGATTAATGCTGTGGAAGCAAAGACCACTAAGGATGTTAAGGGGATTATGTCCGCATACAGAGGTAGGACTACTCTTGCTGGATCAGTCATTCCGGATTGGATGGCAACCAAATCCAGGCGAATCGAGAAAATTAAGTACACCGGCCCCAAACCAGAGACACCGACCAAAACAGGCGTAGGGGCACCAATCCACAATTATATGAGGGATGCATGGGATAAAGAAACCAAGAGCCTGAGCCAGAGGATAAAGGAGTCTAAGGCGCAGAGGGACGAGGCCGAGAAGGGGGCGAGGAAGGAGAAGATTGCGGCGACGCAAAAGGCATTCTCCGGGCACTCAACATTCGCTCGACGCGTGACCAATGCGGAAGCCGCACTCGAGAACAGCAGTCTCAAGGGCGTGGCCGCGGCGCTGGGCGTCTCTGGTGCCGTTCCAGCCGCAGTTTTCGGCTACCACGGCGTGAAGGCGATCTGGGACAAGGAGGCGAGAAAGCAGATAATCGCTGCGTACTCGCAAAACCCCGAGGTCCCATCTGCGCCTCTTCCTGTTAACAGGTTGCCCAGCGGCAGCGGCGGTGGATCGGACTGGAGCGACTATGCGAGGAGGGCGCTCGGTGCCACCGTCAAGTCCTACGAGGCCTTCTTTGCAGGCGAGACCCTGAGCAAGGTTGACACCCAGAAGGGAAAGCCATGGTTCAAGGGCTACGCCGCATCAAGGTACAGCTACGAGAAGCAACCCAAGCCCAAGGCTCCTGCCGGAGAGTCCGAATCTTCTGCCGAGTAACTGCCTCTCTGTCGACGTCTTGCATACGGCTAAATACCTTCTCTGAAATACCATTAGCATGCGCTACAGCCGCCTTGCGCTCATCGCAGCAATAGCACTGATTGCCGTCGAATTGGGCTCGGGCCTTCCTGCCGCCCAGTCATCATCGCAGCAGGTGAACTGCGCACTTTTCAAGGGCATGCCCACGAGCATAAGTACCTGCCTTGCAGCCGCGATACCGCTCTCTGGGGTCGGCATAATCCTCTCGCTCACCATAGTCGCGCTCGCCTACATGATAGGCGAGGTCATGAACCTCCAGGGGCTCAAGGGCTGGTACAAGACCGAGCTCTGGGAGACCGCCAAGAGCGCGATGCTCGTCGCATCGATGTTCTCAATCCTCGTGATACTCAGCGGCATAGCAGCTGCGCTTGCGGGCACGCCCGCTTCATTCCAGGTTGGCTCCAGCGCGCCGAGCTCTACAGGCGCGAACATCGCCGGACTGTACACAACCGTGCTCAACAGCTACATAACCCCAGAGCTCAATGTCGCATACAACGCGATATCCGGGATAATAGGTCTTCAGTCCGGGGTGACCACCGTGAAGGCCACCTCTATGACCACCTGGCTGCCACTCCCCATACCCATACCTCTGGGCCCTGCCGGCGTGCTGCTCATGTCGCTCCAGTTCGGGTCAGATGCGCCGTTCTACGTCAGCACCTACATCTCCGGGGTCAACTCCGTGGGAGCCATAGACCTCGGCGCTACCAACTCGTTCGTCATAAACATAGAGGACTTCGTGATGGTGCCCACTCTAATAGCCCTCCAGATACAGCAGAGCATGTTCTACCTCATCGTCTACCTGGGCTTCGGCTTCTTCCTCCCCGCAGGAATAATCATGCGGTCCATACCCTTCATCCGCGGCATAGGGGGTACCATGGTCGCCATCGGCCTGACCATATCCATAATCTACCCCGCCATACTGCTCACCGTCAATCTCCCGATAACGAACTACATCAACAGCATATTCCAGAACTCGGCCCCCACCCCGCCAAGCGTCGGCAACTGCGGGATGAACTTCCCCAACGACCCCACGCACGGCCTGCTGCCTGCCGTGGCGTGCGGGTTCCTCACCGCTGCCGACACCCTGATACTCGGCGGATACAGCCTTGCGCCAGGGGGGGCCCCGGTCCCCACCGCGCTGCTCCTTGGCACGGCAGAGGGCGCAGCCACGAGCCCGGCATTCTACCAGGGCTTCAGCATAGGCTTCACCGGATCGCTCAACAGCATAGTCCCACCGCTGGACTTCGTTACGTACAACACATACGACAGCGTCCTCCAGCTCATACTACTTGTCTTCGACCTCATAATAGCCGTGATAGTCGCGGGGTCCATAGCCACGCTGCTCGGAGGCAAGCTCAGGCTGGGCGTAGGCAAGCTGAAGCTCACATGACCGATATGGATTGATACTTATGGCACTTGTATGCGCTGTGTATGGGGGTGCGAACTACACCAACAGCTGGATAGGCATAAACGCGCTCGTCATACTCGTGAGCCTGATGGCTACCGCCGCGGTCTACTCCATAGGCAGGCTTATGCCTGACTCGACGCGAGGCAAGATAGCGGGCTACGTGAGGTCCGAGATGGTGCAGCTTCTGCTCAGCGCGGTGATAATACTCGCGCTGATATCGGTCACCTTCTTCGCCTGCCAGATAACATCGAGCATAAGCCAGTCCGTGGCAAAGACGCAACTCAACCCGTTCCAGTTTGCCACCTACTACATAGGCAACCTTGTCTTCATCAAGGGGATGGGCCTCCTCACCACCACCTACTCCACTGCGCTGACCTACGAGATATACGCACTCGTGTCCACGCAGGCGGGGATATTCATCAACGACTATGCTGGCGAGATACCCCTCATAGGCCAGTACATAGGCAACGGATACAACTTCAAGGTAAGCGGGGCATCGGTAATCGTGGACTTCCCACCAGAGATCAACGTAGGCCTGATGTTCTCCAACCTGGTGGACCTCCTCCTCGGCATATTCTCCCCGATACTCACCCTCGCGGTCAGCATGCTGCTGGTCCAGTACATCGCGCTCCCGTTCCTGCAGTATACGGGCTTCGCCGTCATACTCCCCATAGCAATAGCCATGCGCTCTCTCGCGTTCTCCAACGGCGAATTGAGGAACGCATCCAACGCCATACTCGCCATTGCCGTGGCCGGCTACATCATATACCCGCTCACCATAGCGCTCGATAGCTACATAATCGGCTACGTTTTCTCTGCAGCGAATCCCTCTTTCGTGTACCTCCACACGACATACACGCTCAATCAGTTCAATCCGAGCAGCTTCTTCTCCCAGCCGCTGCCGAGCGGCGCTTCACAATACTCGCCCTTCGGCGACCAGATAGGCACGCTGTGGTCGCTGCTGTACAACAGCGTAGCGGGCGCCTTCCCGATACCGTTCGCCGCTGGGACCGCATCGATCCAGCAGCTTGTCAACGACATAGCCGAGTTCGTGTTCACCGGCATAGTGCTCTTCGCCATCGACATGGCGATAACGATAGGATTCGCGATAGGACTGACCAAGGCCCTCAACGCAGGCCTCGAGGGCGCCCAGCACTTCTGGGCCGGGCTGTAGGTGTGAACATGATCCCGATGCAACTTCCGGCTCTTGTGACCCTACCCGGGATGGGACTCATCCCTCTGGTAGCCATCGCACTGGCCCTCGACGGCGCGATAGTGGGGATATGGTATCTCGCAGGCGTGGCGCTCAGCAACAACAAGGTCAGGGGATCGGCAAGGGAGGAGTTCTACCAGCTCATCGGCACGGCCATCATGATGGGCATAATCATCGGTGCGTTGGCGATGTTCAGCGGCCTGTTCTACAGCGCCCTCGGCTCCACGCAGCTGATGAGTCCGACCGCGATCACGCAGATGTGCAACAACATACAGAACGGGGGCGGGATAAACCTTCTGTCGGGGCCAAACTCCCTGCTCGCGCATAGGACCCAGGGCCAGTTCCCAGGCATATGCGACCTCGTGTCCAAGAAGGCAGCGCCTAGCGTGAAGGACCAGATAGACTATCCGCTGGCCGCCACCACAGTCATCATTGCCAACCTGACCAACCAGACCGTCTCAAACCTCAACAGCACCTTCGTCTACGACTCGTTCATCGGCTTCCTCTCTCAGCTCACTCCCACGGTCTCGTTCTGCGTGCCAGACCCATCGGTAAGGCCGGTCTCCCTGGTGTGCGTGAATCCTGCTGCATCCGCTCTGCCCGAGGAGAAGAGCCCGATATTCACCATGACGTATTCAGCTACGCCCGATTCAGGCTTCGACATGCTGTTCAACAACCTTGTCGCGTACGGCACGCTGATGGGCTCCGCTATGGAGGCGATGATGGCCCAGCTGCTAGTGTCCGTTGTGATGCTGTACATCTGGCCTGTCATGCTCTTCGCCGGGATAGTGCTCAGGGCGGTGTTCTTCACAAGGAAGATAGGCGGCCTTCTCATCGCGATATCAATAGGTATGGTGATGTTCTTCCCTGCGGTGTATGCGTTCGAGTACCTCGGCATGGCCCACGGGGTGCCTACATCCGTGGGCACAGCCTATGGCTTCAATCCAGTGACCAACATACCGGCTAGCCCTGTGCCCTCAAGCACAGCCACATACCAGCTGAACTTCTTCGTCATGCCCAACCTCAGGACTGTGATACAGCACTACCAGTGCTGGCCCTCGATAAACACCCAGCTCGTCGGCCAGAGCCAGACCCCCACCTCCGTGCCGATAGCGCAGGCTGAGATATACGATGTTGCTTATCTCACTGTCCCTGCGCTCTCGCTTATACCGCTCGTGCAAGGAGGGCTGCAGGTCACTCCGGGCTCGGTGCCACACCTCCCGCTTCCTGCCGACTGCGGCCAGGAGGCCGCGGTGAACGCCATGCTTGCGCTCATAGACACCTACGGCATAGTCGGCATGTCCGCATATCTGCTGCCGCTGCTCAACCTGCTTATAATGCTAACCGGCGTGTTGGGGCTGTCCGGGCAGCTCGGCGGCGACACGAGCCTTGCAGGGCTCGCGAAGATAATATGAGATGAGCACATGAAGATCAAAAAGCAGCTTGCCGCGTTCGCCCTGATGGCGCTCGTAGCCGCGGTTGCAATCACGCAGTTCGCATCTCCGATAGTAACCGCGCAGGGCTCCCAGCAACAGAGCACCAGCGACCCGATATACGCGCTTTCCGGTCAGGTATGCGGAGGCGTCAACGGCCAGGGCGGCATAATAGACCCGGCTAGGTCCATATTCAACGTCAACAACAGCGCGGCACAGTCGCTGCTCACCGTATCGCTTGCTATAATGCTGATATTCGCGTTCGTGGCAGGGGCGCTCTACGCCATAGGCTACGCCTTCAAGTTCAGGCTCTTGGAGATGGCCAAGAGCGAGATAAACGAGATAATAATGACTGTGTTGAT
>JAGWGP010000014.1 GCA_028867285.1 Microcaldota archaeon
TGGCGACGGTGCCCTTTATCTCAGATGCAACAGGATGCTTCTTCTGCCAGTAGTCGATCAGGAATTTCGCGTCCTTCCCGGAGAATATGTACCTCTTGCCGAAAAGCAGCAGGTCCGCGAATGCCTCCTTCCTTTTCTTGATCTCGCCCCTGCTCAGGATCTTCCCGGAGAGTATCTCCTCGGGCACGTAGCAGAGGATCTCGCGGAGGGATAGCCCCCTGCGCCTCCCGATCTCAGAGAGGAGAGGGTATATGTTGGCTATCGAGCCGCTCAGCACCTGCGTCCTGTACGTCCTGAGCCAGACGTACCACTTTGCGACCTTTATGAACTCTATCAGCTCCTTCCTGTCAGGATGCTCCTTCTCGAACCTCTTGAAATCGGCGGCCACCCTCCTGTCCTCGGCGGCAAGCCTGCTTATCTGTTTCTTGGCATCCTTTATGCCCTCTACCTTTTCCATCAGCTCATCGTGCGTCCATGGCTCGCCCATGCACCACCTTATGCACACGTTGCCGAATTCGTCTATGTGTTTCTCTATGTCTTCGCTCACGTCCTTGCCCGAGCCGTATTTCTCCGCGATCTTGAGAAGGTCAAGCCTCTCGTTGTACATCGCATCGTGCTCAGGTGGGGATGTAAGCTCGATGAGCACGCTGTTGATGTCGTCGGAAGGGTCCACCAGGTCCTTGAGCCCCTCCCTTATTGTCTCCTGCAGGTGCCTCTCCACGCTGAGGGGAACTATGAAGTAGGGCGAAAATACGGAGAACTTCTCAAGGAACTGCCCGAACAGGGAGATTAGCTTCTTATCTGTGGTGCCGCTGAAGTCGGTGTGCTTTATCTTGAACGTGAACTCTTCCAGATCCGAGCCCAGCTTCTTTCCCTTGAGAGCGAGCTCGAGCAGGGCCTTGGGGTCCCTGCCTGCCTGGTCGATTATGTCCTTCGCGCAGTTCGCTACGTTGTCCATGTCGTAGTTTACCGCGAACCCGATAACGCCATAATTCTTTTTTAGGGCGCCTCCAAGCCTCCCCCACAGCACCTCCTTGAAGTACCTGTCGTCCCTGAGGAAGGAGCCGACGCCCCACAGGTCGGCGGCGAAGGGCACGCCCTCCCTGGTGACAAGGGTCTTGAAGTTGATCTTGTCTATCTGTCCGGTTATCTCTTCCATTCCGCTTGCCATCAACCCGCCCCGGTATAGACCGCAAATACAATTTAGGCTTTGGACGGGGACATATAAAAAAGCGACGGGAAAGGCTTAAATATTAGCTTCGGCGCACAGTCTAGAGATTGAATGGCTGACCAGGCGCAGAGGGATTCGGCAGACGAGGGGCGCGGCAATGGGAGCAAGATGAAGGCATGGACCGCAAGGGCTGCGTGCGTGGTCTCCACGGCGCTGCTTACGGCAGTGGATATCCGCAGGACCTCCGATTCCGACGTCATGACCGCCGCGGACTGGAACAGGCTGTTCGCCTATGCCAGGCAGCACATGCCGGGAAAGGCGGGGCAGGCCTCATACAACATGGGCCAAGCTGGAAGCAACGCCACCGATGCCATGCACATGCTCAGGGACCATGCCATTGCGCTCAGCGGCAAGGTGTACGATGCGGCAACCAATTATACCATAAACGTATCTGAGGCGCTGCACAACGCGGCCAGTGGGATATCAAGGGCCACGATCGAGAGCACTCTGTCGGGCCTCAACAGGATGGGGGGCATCGCAGCCACGTGCGACGACGCGATAAGGACCGTGGGCGGCCTAAAGAGCACCTTCCAGGTGTGCTTCGGGTGGGAGTGCCCCATCCAGAACAAGCTGATAGCGGTCTCGCAGGGGATGGCGCAGTCGCTGAACGGGACCAACAACATAGTAATCCAGAACGAGACGATAAACAGGATCAGCGAGATCTGCATAGGCCAGATGAACGGCCTGATGCAGCAGCTGATGGTGAATATAACCTCGTTGCGCTTCTGAGCTCACTTCAGCCTGATCGAGTCGAGGTTCATCGGCGCCCTGCCCTCGGCGTGAATCGCCCTGCCGAGAGCCCTTGCCAGGTCCTCGCACTTCTGCTCCTCGCCGTGCATCGTGAAAACGCTCTTGGGCCTTGGCCTCAGGTGCTCCACGAAGCTTATCAGCTGGCTCCTGTCGCTGTGTCCGGAGAACCCGTCGGCGGTCTTGATCTGCATGTTGACCTTGATCGGCACAAGGTGGCCGTCCTGGTCCGGCAGGGGCACCTCGCTGACCCCGTTCTGTATCCTCCTTCCGAGCGAGCTTGTGCTGTTGTATCCCACGAAGACCAGGGCGTTCCTGGGGTCGTCGGCCAGCCTCTTGAAGTACTCAACGCTGGCGCCGCCGTTCATCATCCCGCCGCTTGCTAGTATGACGGATGGCCCCTTCTCGAAGACCTCCTCCCTCTCCCCCTTTATGACCTCGAATATCTCGCTCTCGAATGGGGAGCGGTTGTTCAGTATCCTGTTCCTCAGGCTCTCCTTGAGGTACTCAGGGTATGCGGTGTGTATCGCGCTGGCCTCGAGTATCATGCCGTCCAGATACACGGGGACGTCGAGCTTGTACTGCCCCTCGGCAGCCATGTAGCTCTCGAGTATAAGCTGCAGCTCCTGGCTCCTGCCCACGGCGAACAGAGGTATGAGCACCTTTCCGCCGCCCTTTATGGTGCGGCTTATCATCTCCATGAGCTCGTGCTCCGCCTCGTTCCTGTTCTTGGTCCTGTCGTTGGGCCCCCCGTAGGTGCTCTCTATGAAGAGCGAGTCTATCCTTGGGTACTTGACGTCGGTGGGATCGTACAGCCTGGTGAAGCCGTACTTCATGTCGCCGGTATGCACGATGTTGTGCATCCCCTCGCCAACGTGCAGGTGCACGGTTCCGCTGCCCAGTATGTGCCCCGCGTTGTGGTAGGTGAGCTTGAGCTCGTCGGTTATGTTGGTGACCTCGCCGTAGTCCCTTGTTATCATGTGCGTGAGCATCTTCCTCACGTCCTTCTCTCCGTAGAGCGGCGTGCCGCCTCCCCTCTGCACCAGCTTCAGGTAGTCGTTGAGCAGGAGTGCCGCAAGGTCCCTCGTAGGAGGGGTGCAGTACACAGGGCCATCGTACCCGAACTTGAACAGGTAGGGCACGAATCCTATGTGATCCATGTGTGCGTGGGTTATCACTATCGCGTCCAGCTCGTTTATCGACAGGTTTGCGCTGTCAAGGTAGGGGAACGCCTTGTTCACCTCCGAGTTGGCGTTGGCCTCCCCACCCCTTATCGAGGGCTCGGGGCTCAGCCCGCAGTCTATCACTATCTTCGAGTTTGGGGTCTCCAGAAGCAGGCTGCTCCTGCCTACCTCCCTGAATCCGCCCAGAGCCGTTGCCTTGAGCCACTCGCTCTTCGCTATCACCTTGTTGATGTCCTTGCCCACTCCGCCGAGGAACTTCTTCCTGAAGTCCGCCTCGTTGAACATGAGCGCCCTGACGCCGCTGATGGTGTCGCTCGACATGGTCGGGGTGCGCAGCACCTTGGGGGTCCAGTTGGTCTTGAGCGCTATCTCCTTTAGCGTAGAGCCGCCCTTGCCTATCACCAGGCCGGGCTTGAGCGCGTCTATGTACACCTCGGAGAACTCGGGGACGAACCTTATGCTGCTCACCACCGCCTCCTTCGGTATTATGCCGCTTATCGCCTCCTGCGCCTCCTCGGGCTTCATCAGCGCGCTCTCCTCGCTCCTGATTATCAGCTTCTTCTTTATCGAGGATGCGATGTTCCTTATCACGGAGTCGTCCTGGTAGAGCACCTTGGCGTGCTTGAGGTAGACCACTATGTCGGGGCCCTCGAACTCCGCCTTTATGAAGCCAGCCTCTGCCGGTATCATCTGCTCTATCCTGTCGAATATCTCGTCGGCCCTCAGCCTCTGGGGCCTTCCCTCTCCGTTTCCCACTGGTCTATCTTCCAATAAATCACTGAATTCTCTATTCCACTCTATGCTTGTCAGTTCTGCTTCTCAGATCGTTTGTCGCTGTACGAAACCAAATAAAGATTAAGCCGTGTTACTTGGCCGCTGATGCCTTTTCGAGGTCCTTGTCGGTGTACTCCGTGTATCCGGACTTGGTTATCACGGTTATGAGCATGTTGTTTCCGGTTGCCGCGTCCCTCCTCATCGCTATCGATAGCGCCTTGGCGACCACCTTGACGCCCTCCTTGACGGACATGCCCTTCTTGTAGGCGTCCTCAAGGTAGCCTATCGCGGTGAGCGAACCGCTCCCAGTGGCGGTGAACTTGCTCTCCTCTGTGTAGCCGCCTATCGCGTCTATGTTGTACATCTGGGGGACCTCGCCGTCGAGGCCGGCGAGTATCAGCCCGACCTCGAATGGCATGTACTTGTTCTGCTGAAGTATGATGGAGAGCAGCGATGCAGCAGACTTGGGCGCCATCAGCCTGTTCTCGTTCATCTTGTATATCTCAGCCTGGGCCTTGAGCACCCTTATCAGCTCCTGCGCGTCGCCCACTGTGCCCGCTATAGTCATCGCGAGGTTGTTGTCTATCTTCCAGACCTTCCTCACCTCGGTGTTGGCTATGAACGTGTATGCCGTTGCCCTGGAGTCCGCACCGACAACAACGCCGTCGCTGCAGATGATCCCTATAGTGGTAGTACCCTTGAGGTAACCCTTCTTGTTTTCCGCATCCATGATGACACCATTTAACGCAATTCGGCATGCGAGCCCGATATGCTCTATGCATGCTTGATTAATTACCGGCTTTTAGCCTGGAACAATCGCCACCTATCCCTATTAGTTTTACCGTCAGATTAGGCCGCCCGAACCCACCATTGATTCGGCAAAAGAAACAATATACATTGAACCATCAATTATATAAAGCCTTCCGAGCCGCGGGCATGCTATGTGAAATCGAGCATGCTCCCGCTCCCGACGAACTGCCGCTTGGCGCCCTGCAGCTCTGCGTAGGCGAAGGTCCTGTACACCTTGGTGACCTTGACCTTGTATATGTTGCCTATCCTGGTCTTTGCGTTTCTGATGAACACGACAAACTTGCCTACCCTTCCTATGCCCTCTCCCCTGGCCCCCTTCGCGTCCACCTTCATGTCGTAGACGGTTCCCTCCTCCACACTCTCGCCTGTGTCGTACTCTTGTGCCATACACTCATCCAAACAACAATGCGAGGGTTAGCTTCTTAAAGCTACTCTCCAACTTTCCAGAAATTAGACGATTGTCAAAGCATACCGAAAAGACCAATACACAGCGCTGAGTGTCTATCTTATTCTCTGTTTCCTGGGCCCGGGACCGGCCTTCCTTCCGTTGAATGGCCTCATCAGCGCGTAGAGCGCTGCCGCGAGCACTATCGTTATTGCGCCGAGCGCGTATGCGGATTCCGCCCTGTATCCGTCGATGCGGCTCTGCTCCGCGGATGCGAAGCTCCTCGACTCGTTGAGAAGGGCAAGCGCCCTGCTCTGGTTGCTGAACGACTGGTTCATCGCCAGGTAGAGCTCGGAGTACGCCTTCGCGAGATTCGGGTAGAACACGAGGTACGCGCTGCTGTTCACGCTCTGCAGATAGCCCCTGGTGGAGTTTATCGCGGAGGAGAGATTGAGGCTCATCGGCCTTGATGTGTAGTTCTGGCCGACCGAGCTGTATAGCAAAACCGCGAGCAACAGGATCGCTCCCGTTGCCGCGTAAAGTTTCCTCATGCAGACACAGTTACAGGTTCACGTCTATGTTGAGCTGCTCCTTGAGCTCCCTGTACCTGTTCCTTATGGTGACCTCGGTCACGCCCGCAACGTCGGCGACCTCCTTCTGGGTGCGCCTCTCGCCGGCAAGCGCGCCAGCGATGTACACCGCGGCTGCGCTGACTCCGGTCGGGCTCCTTCCGGAGACCAGGCCCTTCTTCATCGCGTCCTTGAGCAGGTCTATGGCCTTCTCCTGCGCCTCGCCGCTGAGCTTCAGCGCGTTCACGTACCTCGGCACGTAGTTTACCGGGTCTGTGAGCGGGATCTTCAGGTTGAGGTCGTGGGATATGACCCTGTAGGCCCTCCCGATCTCCTTCTTCGGGAGACCGCTTATGCTCGATATCTCGTCAAGCGTCCTCGGCATTCCTGCCTGCCTGCACGAGGCGTATATCACCGCCTGCACCACGGTCTCGATGGGCCTTCCCCTTATCAGGTTGTTCTGCACGCACTTCCTGTACAACAGTGCAGCTGACTCCCTTATGTTGTCGGGGAGACCGAGATAGCTGGCCACACGGTTCAGCTCAGGCAGGGCGATAAGGTAGTTCCTCTCGCTCGAGCTGGCTATGCTGGCCCTCTTGTGCCACTTCCTCATCCTGTAAAGCTGCGCCTGCCTCTTAGAGGGTATCCTAACTCCCCTGATGTCCTTGTTGTAAAGGTCAATCTCGGTGACGAGTCCCCTGTTGGGCTTGGTGTACTTTATCGGAGCGCCCGTCCTTGCCCTCGCGTTCCTCTGGTCGGCGTCGAACGCCCTCCACTCCGGACCGCTGTCGGTCATGTTCTCCTCTATCACCAGTCCGCAGTTGTTGCAGACCAGCTCTCCCCTCTCGCCGTCGAATATGAGGTCCGTGCTCCCACAGCTTGCGCACTTCTTGGTAGCCTCGTGGGTCCTGGACTCGGCCTGCGGAGCCGGCATGCCCGCCTGCATCTGGGTCGTGGTCACGGAGACCTCATCCGACTGCGTCATCTGCCTGGCTCCCCTCTTGGGAGCGTCGGCTATGCTGAGCCTGTCACCGCTCACTATAATCTTCCTTGCAGCCGCCGGCTGTGCCGACTGGACTGGCTTTGAGACCTTCTTGCCCTTCATCTTGTTTGAGATCTTTGTCTTCGTCTTTGTCTTCATTGTTTCACCGATGAGCGTAAGTGCTAGCAGATGCAAGATGCGGGATAATATTTTTAAATCTTAGCAAAAGCAGCACTACTTTAGTGAGGGAATAAATATATAAACCTTTCGGTGGAGTATTTAAATACCTTTGGAGGCTTGACGAGGAGGCCGCTCAAATAGGGTAGTGGCAGGCCGTAGCCCTCTTTCTGTTCTAGGCAGCATTGGTCTGAGCGGCTCTAAGGCCTTGCATACTCACAGAACGCCCGCCGGCGCGTTTCATCCCCTCGAGCGCGCTCGTAGTGTCATCGCTTGTGCGCTTCCGGGGTTCGTTTCTATTCCGGTTTTGGCCTTGGGCCGTGGCGTGCTTCTCGTATGAGAGGAGCTTCCTCCTTTCGGTAGGCTGCCCGCCTGCCACCACTGGTAGTATTATGCAGAACAAGATACTTATTGCTGACGGTCTCCCGATATGGCGGTCACACCATCGCCGGGAATCCGCCCTTTATTAGGCCAGCATAGGTCCTCTGGTCCTTGTCCTTCAGTCGGGACATGAGCTCGTTGTAGAGCAGGTCGGCAGGCTCTGCATCCGCCTTCCTCAGGAAGTTAAGGACCGTCATGTAGGCCTCGGACTTCATGTTGACCTTGAGGGCAGGATGCATGGGGTGGTATATAGTCTGGTCCAGCTTGGAGAACGACTCCACTATGGCCCCTGCCTTGTCCTTGGCAAGCCCCCTCCAGGACTCCGGCGCGGCGCCAGCGAACTGGTTATATATGTTGGTTATCACGGTAGTTGCGAACCTGTCTGCGGACTTGAGCCTGGCCTGGTCAAAGCTCTTGCCGCTCTGCTGCAGCTTCCTCGTCTCATCGTCAATGGATCTCATGCTCCTGTCCATCAAATGCACCCGATATTATAACCGCCTCAGGAGATATTTATATGTTGCTGATTCCGCCTCGTGCGCCACAGGCAACCTTTTATTGCTATCATGAGAATAGGCTCTGATCGCATGAACGCAACCGGCGTGGCAACGCTCCTTCCGAGCCTGCCCTCCATACCATTGCCTGCTGGGATAGCGGGCGAGATAATACTGCTGTTCCTGATAGCGGTGGTGCTTCTCGTCGTTTTCATGCTGGGGAGGAAGATACTCAAGCTGATATTCGGCATAATAGCGAACAGCATACTGGGCCTGATATCCATATTCGTCCTCAACCTGGTCCTCAACATAGGGATACCGATAAAGGTGTACACCATGGTGGCAGCTGCGGTATTCGGGCTGCCCGCGGTTGGCACGTTCGTGATACTCAGGTTGGCCGGAGTTCCGCTCTGAGAGGATCAGCCGAGCTTGCGCTCTATCTCATCCGCTATCGACTCCATGGACTTGTCGCGGCAGTCGATGGTTATGTGGGCGTACCTCGCGTACAGCGTCGCGCGCTCGTCGTATATTTGCCTCAGGGACTTGGTTTTTATCCCGATTATGCCCCTCCTCTCCGCCTCCGGTATCCTTGCGCTTATGTTCTCGAAGCTGTCAAGCAGGTAGACCAGTATGGCGCTGCTCCTGAGGCGGTTCATCAGCGCTGGGTCGTATATTATGCTGCCCCCTGGAGAGACCACGGTGCCCTTGGTATCGATATCGCCCATGTAGCGTATCTCAAGGTCAAGCATGTGCTGCTCCCCGCTCTCGTCTATTATCTCCTGCGGGCTCTTCCCCTCCTTCTCGGATATGTAGACATCGAGGTCCAGAAACGGCATGCCAAGCCTCGATGCGAGGATCTTCCCTATCGTGGACTTTCCCACCCCGGCCATGCCTATGAAGACTATGCCCTTGTCCCTAACGAGCCTTGATACGGGCATCAGTTGCACGCGAGCTTTACGTCCGAGACGTCAACGGTCTTCCTCTTGGCGTGCTTCGAGAGCTGCACCGCCTTCTTGGAGATGTCGAAGAGCATCACGTTTATCCTCTTCTGTAGGTACCTGCTTGCGTCGGAGCTTATCCTCTTCGCGCCAGCCTCCTTCATGATCCGCTTGACCGTTGACTCCGTTATATACATGAGCACCACGGAGGAACTTGGCTTGCAAGCTTTAAATTGCTGACACTTTAGCGGAAGTGAGCTACTCGAGCTGGGAGAACACCTTCTCCGCAATCTCCTTGCCGAGCAGCCTTGTGACCTTGTCCCTGTTCTCCCTTATGTCCTTCACGCCCCTTATGCCGTTGGCGAACAGCAGCCTCGCCCTGGCCCTTCCTATTTGCTCGAGGCGGACTAGGTCTAGCAGCTCCTCCTTTATCCCGTAGCGCATCCTCACCCTGGCCTCTATCATCTTGTGCACCGACTTGTGCATTATCTTGGTGAGCTCGATCGCCGAATAGAGCAGCCAGTCGGCGTTGGTTACCTTGTTGAACAGGAATCCCGGCGTTGAGGAGTACTTCTCGACTATGGCGGGCTCCTTCGCCTCCTCCATCCAGTCCCTGAGCATCAGCGCCGTGCTGAACGCCCTGGCGGGGTCGTAGTAGCCGAAGTCCATCGAGTAGGGATCGGTCAGCATACGCTTCTGCTTCCTTGAGTGGATGTGCAGTATGTACTGGGCCTCAGCCTCCTCCGTCTGCTTTGCGTGTGGCCTCATCTCGAGCGTGTTGGATATCATGAAGAGTATGTCCATGATCTCCATCTCGCCGTCTATTGCGTTGAGCATCATCCTGGCGGAGAGGGGGTCTATGTACAGCTCGCTCACCCTCTTGCCCAGCCTCGTAGCCCTGAACACGTCCCTCTCTATCTCCTCGACGAACTCCCACTCCTTCAGCTCGTTCAGCACCTCGTTTATCACGTTCGCTATGTGCCTCTGGTTCCCGTACTGGAAGCTGTAGAACGTCTTGGACAGGAATTTCTGCATGGACTGCTTGTCGTTGAGGAAGCTCTCGGCGACGAATGCGAGTATGTGGGTCCTCAGCACAGGGGCGATGCCGAGGGCGGACTCGATCGGCTCCGGCTTGGCGAGCATGTAGTGCTCGTACAGGTCCTTCACGCGCTCCTTGGTGCTCGCTATCAGCAGCGCGCGGCCCTCACTGTCGTACTTGGGCCTGCCTGCCCTGCCGAACAGCTGCATCACCTCGTTAACGCCTATGCGCTCGCTGTGGGTGTTCTCGAACCTTGTTATGTCCTTGACCACCACCGTGTGAGCGGGCAGGTTGACGCCGAGGCCCAGTGTGGTGGTGGAGCATATCGCCTTTATCGCGCCAGCCCTGAAGGCGTCCTCTATCAGGCGCCTCTGCTGGTTCATGAGCCCGGCGTGGTGGAAGGCCACGCCCTTCTCTATGAGGGAGGCCAGCTTCCTGCACTGCTCGGTAGGGTTGGGCAGGGCGTTGAGCACGCTCTCGCCCAGCTCCTTTAGCGATCTCAATTCTTCCTGGTTGAGGTATGCGTGGGTGTGCCTGGACAGCCTGAGCGCCCCGGACTCAGTGTTCCTCTTCGACGAGTAGAAGACAAGCGCCTGCTTCTTCTGCTCGAGAGTGTCCTCTATTATCCTGGTCTCGGGTATCCTGCTGGCGCCGAGGAGCTCCCTTGATGTGAGCTTCCTGTCAGCGTTCTCCGAGTAGTACAGGCTCTCCTCGTGGACCACCCCCTTCTGCAGCACCACTGGCCTGTAATCGCTCTTCACCACCTCGGCGTCCAGCCACTTGCCCAGCTCGTCCGCGTTCCCCACCGTGGCGCTGAGCGATAGTATCTGGGCGCTGCACATGCTGGCAAGCTTTGTTATCAGCAGCTCCAGAGTGGGCCCCCTCGATGAGTCGCCGAGCATGTGCACCTCGTCGAACACTATGCACCCTATCGATGGAAGCCACTCCAGCCCGTGCCTCACAAGGCTGTCGAACTTCTCGGTCGAGAAGAAGAGCATCTCGTAGTTGGCCAGCCAGAGGTCGTTCGAGTCCAGGTCGCCTATCGATATCGCCGCCTTGATGTACGGGTATGCGGACTTGAACTCCTCGAACTTCTCGCTCGCAAGTGCCCTCATCGGCGCTATGTAGATCGCCTTCTTCCCCTTGGCTATTATGGAGTTAACGGCGGCCATCTCGGCTATCAGGGTCTTGCCGCTCGCTGTGGGGCTGGCTACGAGCATGTGCCTTCCCTGCATCAGGCCGGAGGCTATGGCTCCTTCCTGGGGAGGGGTGAACGAGACTATGCCCCTTGAGAGCATGGACTCCAGGAGCTCGTTGGGTATCTTCCCCTTGAGCGAGGCCACGTCCATGATGCGATATTGGGGCTTCGAATTATTAGCCCTTGAGGGGGGAGTTTGCGTCTGGGATGAGATAGTGGGTCGCCATGGGACTGGGCTCAGTTTTTCTTGTAAATGTCCCTTCTATGCCCTATTGCCACCACAAGTAACGTGTTTTCCTTGTGCAGCATCATGATGAGCAGCCTGTAGTCGCCAATCCTGAGCTTCAACTCCTCCCTACCTTCAAGCCTATGCAGCGAGCGCTGAGGGTTTCCGGATATTAACCTGAGCTTCCTTACTATCCTGATCGCAGAGTGCCGGTCTAACCTCTTTAGCTGGGATTCGGCGCCCTCGGACAGGATTATCTTATAGGGCATCAGGCAATCCCCAGCTCTTTCTCCACCTGTTCGAGCGTATACGTCCTGCCCCGCTTTATGTCCATCAGGCCCCTTATCATGGCCATCTTGAATTCTGGGGTGTATTCGCCCTCATCGTCGCCGCTAGGCACCAAGTCCATCAACACGTTTAATATCTCATCGTAGGTCTCCCTCTTCCCCATCCTGAACTTTTGGAGCCTCATGCGCGTTGCCTTATTTACCTGTATGGTGGTGTATGGCATATAATCACTGTATAATAGGAGTATAACAGATATATAAACTTATCATAGCCCCGCATCTGTGGCGTAAGGCGAACGGCAGAGTCGGGATTCATGGCGGCCATAAAACCTATTTATTCCTTGCTTTCGTATAGGGAAGCGGTATCATGCTAGGGTCTCGCGGCAAATCCTCCGGCAAGGGCCAGATAGCCCTGGAGTTCCTCGTGGTTTACGCCTTCATATCCATAGTGTTCGCGGTTGTGTTCACTCTCATAGCATCGCAGAGGGCCGCGACGCTCACCCAGCAGGAATACGGGCTTCTGCAGCTGCAGGCCCAGAACATCGCCTCTTATATAGACCAGGCGGTGCAGGCCGGCAACGGGTATTCGGTGACAGTGCCGCTCGCCGGGGCGATAAGCTCGAACCCGTTCAACATCTCGATATCCAACACCGGGGTGGTGCTGCTCCAGACCAAGATAATAAGGCAGGTGATAAGCGCCTACGCGTTCAGCTACGCGAAGAGCATGGTGGTCAACGGCACGCTGACCGGCAGCGGCAACGGCGCCAGCGTGTACCTAGTGCCCTCCTACACCGGCAGCATCACGCTATCCAACTCGAAAGGCATCATATACGTGGACCAGCCCGCACCATCTGGCGTCAGCCTGGCACAGACGATAAGCTCCACGGTTAAGGGCAACGCCAGGGCGGCGATGGTGACTGCTGGCTCGAATCTCTACACCCCGATAACCACGGCGCTCCAGCCATCCAAGTTCACAATAAGCCTCTGGTTCCTGGAGACGGGCTACGGCAACGGATACCCCTACGCTGGCACGGTGTACGGAAGCGGAGGCTACAACCAGGGCTACGAGCTGCTGCTGCCCCAGGGGTCCGACACGCACGGCGGGATAGTGGTGGGCAACGGCGCTGAGGCCTACGTCTCCGACCTGGGCTCACCGCCGCTGGGCACGTGGAACAACTACGTGGCAACGTTCGACGGCACCAACGTCAAGCTGTACCTCAACGGCGTGCTGGTCAACTCGGGGACGCAGAGCGGGATCAGTTACACTGGCGGAATATCGCAGTTCATAGTGGCGAGCAACTACAACACAGCTGGCAACCCCGCGATATACTACTCGAACGTGCAGCTCTACAACGCCGCGCTGAGCGGCAACCAGGTCAATTCCATCTACCAGGGCGGCATCTCACTCTCGCCAGTCATGCCGGCGAACACGATAGGCTGGTGGCCGCTCAACGGCAACTCCAACGACTACAGCGGCAACGGATATGCGGCGACAGGACCCACGTCATACAACAGCGTGGTCCAGGAGAGCGTGCACATAACTTCGGGCAACGGCGACGCGATAGTGAGCGACCCTGTGGGGTTCACGGCGGGCAGGGGGATACTCAGCGGCGCGGCCAACTCGCTGGGCAGCGTGGTCTACTACACGGACAGCAACGGCAACGCGACCGCGTTCATAACCGCCAACTCGTTCACGTCAGGGGCCACCAACCTCACGGTGACCGCGTTCAGCGGCAACTCCACGACGGCTGCCAACCTGGTGGGATGGTGGCCGCTCAACGAGGGATCGGGAAACCTAACCTACGACCTCAGCACACACGGCGACAACGGCAACTTCGCCAACGCGATATGGAGCGCCGTGAACCAGAACCAGACAAACTTCGCCGGAGCGCAGTTTCCTGGGAGGAGATCTGGCCTTACCGGCAATAATGCCATAGGATTCATAACCGTGAACCAATCTAGCTCGCTGCTCAACCTCGCCAGGAACGGCTCGTTCACTGCGACAATGTGGGTCAACAGTTCAGGAGCGTCTACAGCACATAATCTGGGCTTAATGGGTGACTTGCCAGGCGCAACTGGGAGGGGATTTACAATAGAGACTACGACCTCCTCCACAGCCAACGCCGTATGGGGCGTGGTAATAAATGGGACATCGTTAGTCACTCCTACGAATTCGCTTACCGCAAATAGATGGCTGATGATAACCGCCGAATATAATGGGAGCACTGGTCAGGCCAGTTTATACGTCAATAATACAAATGTGCAATCAAGCTTATTGCAGAAGAACTTGGATTTAGGCCAGGCGACCACCCCGATTTATATAGGGAGCATGCCATACCAGGGCGAGTCCACAGGGTTTAACAACTTCAACGGGCTGATGACCAACGTCCAGCTGTACAGCACCTACCTCACCCCCTCGCAGATAGCCTCGCTCTACAGGAACGGCGTAAACTCCGCTCCGCTCGGTGATGCGGGCCTGACCGGATGGTGGCCCATCAACGGCGCCAGCAACGGCATAGTGCCAGACTTCTCGTCCAATAACAACAGCGGGACCATAAATTACAATGTCACGTTCGTTAACTCACAATATACCAACAGGATCAACACCACCTTCCCAGTGGCCACGTTCAACGGATTCTCCTACGTGGCCGGCCAGGCCTCCTCATTCCCCACTGGCTCGGCAGCGAGGTCGGTGTTCGCATGGGTCTACCTCACCGGAGCCCCGGGGAGCTACTACGTGGCGCAGTCTTACGGCAACCAGGCTGCCAGCCAGGGCGCGTACCTCTACGTAAACACGGCGGGCAACCTCGCCTTCGACGGATACGGCAACCACCTGTTCAGCAACATGTACCCGACGAGGAACACATGGCACCTCATAGGGTCCACGTACGCGGCTGGGGCCACGAGGATGACGCTGTACCTTGACGGCCAAAACTACACAGGCAACCTGGAGAGCGGAGCGCTCAACACGGTGATACCGGCAGGCACGGATCCCGCCAGCATAGGCGACTCCGCGAACTACGGCGCGGGGGAGGGGGGCTTCCTGGGGTGGAAGGGCTCGATAGCGAACGTGCAGATATACAACTCGGTGCTGACACAGCAGCAGGTGAGGCAGCTGTACCAGCAGGGGATACTGCTCTCCAAGAGGCAGAACGTCACATTGGGATGATCATGAGGAACCTCAGGGGCCAGTTCTGGAGCTTTGACGTCATCTTCGCCGTGGTGATATTCGGCGTGGCGGTGACCGTCATGGCCTTCACGTGGTTCAACATAAACAACGAGCTCGCCATAACCTACGGCAACGGCTCGAACCTGATGCAGCTGCAGCTCCAGACGATGGCGCAGAACCTGTTCTCCACAGGCACGCCGACCGACTGGCCCGGCCTGCTCAACACCACCAACAGCCTTACCTGGACAGGGGTGAACATCGGACTCGCCGACCCGACGGGGAAGATATCGCCGGACAAGCTGGCAGCCATGGAATCAATGGCGAACTCGAACTACCAGGCGACAAAGCAGCAGCTGGGCATAGCCTTCGACTACTACGTGACGCTGGCGAGCAGCTCCAGCTACGGGGCAGGGATAAACGCGAG
>JAGWGP010000015.1 GCA_028867285.1 Microcaldota archaeon
TTTCTACGTACCGCTCGTGCTAAGCATAGTCGCGATACTCCTTTCCGCTTACAACTTCGTGCATCCGCAGCAGGTGACGGTCTACAAGACCATCGTGCAGAACAGCTCCGCCGGATCCACACAGCTCCAGGGATACAACATAAGCTCAGCGCTGATAACCCCACCGACTTCATTGGCATCCGCTCCGGTAATCACGGCAAACCAGAGCTTCGGGCAGAGGCTCACCGGCATCAACCAGCCCTTCAACGCGAGCGAGCTGGCTGTCATAAACAACGCGCCCAACTCGCTTTACGAGCTCGCCGGGGAGATGTACCTCAACCACACGCTCAACAACAGCGTAGCCGCCCAGTCCAACTTTGTCCCGCTGTTCAAAGTCAACGGCAAGCCCTCCGTCATATACATGGGCTCGATAACCTGCATATTCTGCGGCGAGAACAGGTGGGCCATGGCGCTGGCACTCTCCAAGTTCGGCACGTTCAACAGCCTGTACACAGGCTACAGCTCTCTCGGTGACTCGGACGCGCCCACGATCTACTGGAGGCCGGCAAGCTACAACACATCAACAACCGACCTGGGCTCGTTCTACCAGAGCAACTACATAAACTTCATAGCGATAGAGGACACCCATCCGATATCCGGGGGGTTTGCGCTCAATCCGCTGGCGGTCATACAGAAGAATGTCCAATCGGCCAACAACACCGCTTACACCGATGCAATAAACTACATACTGCAGATAAACAACTTCCAGGGCACCCCGTACACGATATGGGGCAACTACCAGGTCGGCGGCGCTGACGCGATAGCGTTCGGCAACTCCACCCCGACCGGCGGCGGCTCCCTGCCGCTCACGTACATGTCGCATCAAAATGTGCTGAGTCAGCTGCAGCAGGGCAAGAGCCAGTTCGCGCTCACCCAGTACGCCGGGGCCGACGTGTACATAGCATACACCTGCAAGTCGATCAACAACAAGGCGGGCATATGCTCGCTGCCTGCGATACAGAAGATTGAGGCGCTGCAATAATGAGGGCACAGGTGGACAGGCTTCAAGTGCTGAGGATGGTATACGCCTCGCCTGCCTATACACTGGTCAACATCTCCGCCGCGATCTTCTATTATTTCCTGTTCAGGTACGTGCTTGCGTCCCAGAACTACGGGATATTCCTGCTCACCGCGCCCCAGGCATGGATATATGCGCTGGTGATCTCGTCTTCCGTCCTGCTCACTCTTGGAGTATATGGCATAAGGTCTGCATTTGAGCCCAGGGGCAATGCGATAACCGGGGAGGGAGCCAGCGTGGCCACGACACTGCTCGGCGCGCTCGTAAGCGGATGCGCATCGTGCCAGGCGCCGCTGATAGGCACCCTGCTATATGCGGCGGGCCTTGACGCCCTGTCGGTGAGCGGCGTAATATCCTGGATAGGAAGCAACCAGGCGCTGATACTGCTCGCATTCATCGTTATAAACCTAGCGATGATATACTATTCTACGGGAAAGATAGCCGAGGGATGCAGGATAAGGCAGAGGCGCAGGAGGGGATGAGCTCATGCAGAGGTCAAGGACCAAGAGAAGGACAAGAGTCGCGAAGAGGGTCAGGCCGACAAAGAGGACCTCAAGGAGGGCGGCCGCAAGGGCCGTGCCATACCACCACCTCTCCCACTCTGGGGCCCTGATAAACGAGATCATATCCGGAGAGGACAGCTCCTTCACCACGGCAGAGGCCATGGCGCTCGCCTCATTGCTATCCAATCTTACTGACACGATGCAGCAGATAACCTACGGCTCAGGCTTCAGTGCCGGCAGGTTGGTGTACAGCATAAGCGAGCACGGCAAGGGATACAGGTGGAAGGAGGACAGCATGCCCGACCTCGTCTCGTTCCTTGAAAGGGCGGGATACCCGAGGGTCAGCTACCACGTCTTCCCCGGCGACTTCTGGCTCAGGCTCCACAACAAGGGAGCCTCTAATCTGGGTGCCAACATCCACGCCTTCGAGGCCGGTCTCATAGCGGGGTTCATGTCCGCATCCGGGAGGCACACTGTCAGCGCCACAGAGGCGATATGCTCGATGGACGGCCAGGGGGAGTGCATGTTCACCTCGCAAAGCGGCGGCGCGAAGAGGCCAGGCAGGGAATCCGTAGAGCGCCTTGTCGACCACGTATCCAGGATGGCGATGAGCGGAAGGAAGCATAAGGCAGACGTGCCAGTGGCATATTACATGCTGGCATCCAACGTGCTATACGATAGGGCATACATGGACGCGATAAAGCAGGTGGTGTCGCACATAGGGGTGCAGATATCCAACAGGATGATCTCCGGGAAGAGGAAGGGGGTCGATTCTGCAATCGCGACCATAGAGCTGCTAGGCCTCGGCCATCCCAGGCTCAGGATGCTCTCGCCTATCGAGCTTGACGTGAGCTTCACAGGAAGGCACACGAGGAGGGAGCTCACTGAATTATCCATAGCATTTATAAGCGGGTTGCTCAATAACTTAGTGGCGAAAAACCGCACCCTAGAGGCGGCGACCTCGCACACCAACGGGAACTACACGGTAAGGATCAGGGAAGTTAGATTGTCTTGAAGAAGGAATGATTCTGTGGCATTGGAGTTCATAGACGGAGTGTCAAAATTCATCCCCACGATAAAGGGCCCAGGCGCGCCCCTGTCGCTGAAGGAGAAGCTCATGTGGACCGCGATGATAATCGCCGTCTACTTCATACTCTACAACACACTCGCGGTGGGGCTGAACAAGCAGGCGCTGTCTAATCCTTTCTTCCAGCTCATAAGCATAATATTCGCGGCTAAGATCGGGAGCCTGATAACCGTGGGGATAAGCCCCATAGTGCTGTCCAGCATAATAATACAGCTCATATCCGGATCCGGGCTCATGAACATCGACATGAACGACCCCGCGCAGAAGGCGCGAATGCAGACCGTGCAGAAGCTGGCCGCGATAGGCCTGGCAGTGGTCGAGGCCGTCATATTCGTCTCAACGGGATACGTCGCGGCGCTGCCCAGCTTCCTAGGAATAGTCATACTGCAGCTGACCGTGGGGGCCATAGTCATCATATACCTCGACGAGATGATGACGAAGTACGGCATAACCTCTGGCATAAACATGTTCATAGCGAGCGGCGTCTCATACGCGTTCATAGCCGGCACCCTCACCATACTGCTGCCATCTGCTGTGCAGGCAATAACGAACGGCGGAGCGGCTGCGATATCCAACGCCCTGCTGGCGTTCGGGCCGCTGTTCTTCGCGATAATCGTGCTTCTGATAAGCATATACATATACGGAATGAAGGTAGAACTGCCGCTCGCCTTTGAGCAGCTCAGGGGCATAGGCGGCAGGCTGCCAATCCCATTCCTCTACGTCAGCGTATTGCCGGTAATACTCGCCACCTCGCTAGAGCTGGCGATGAGCGTATGGTTCAGGTTCCTGGCCAACGTCCACGGCGCGCTGGGCAACATAGCGAACTTCCTGGCGCTCTACTCGGCACAGGGCAGCGCAGGCGGGGGGAGCTCGCTCCAGCTGTCCGGAGGAATACTCTACCTTATATCGCCGAACTTCCAGTCACCATACGCGGCTCCCTACGGAATCGGGGGATACGGCGCATACTTCCACTATCTTGCAACACAGACGTCTACCCTGATACTGCCGTGGGGCGGTCAGGTGCTGGTGCCTGAGGTCGTGCACGTCCTGCTTTACGTTGCCGTGCTCATTGTGCTTTGCGTCGTATTCGGAAAGTTCTGGGTCGAGCTCACCGGGCAGAGCCCCAAGAAGATGGCGGAGCAGCTCGGCGAGATGGGTTGGCAGATACCCGGCTTCAGGAGGGACCCGAGGATAGTCGAGAGCGTGCTCAACAAGTACGTGCCAACCCTGACGGTGCTGGGCAGCATATCCGTAGGCCTGCTCGCCGCTCTGGCCACCCTCACCGGAGCCATAGGCAGCGGGATGGGGATACTGCTCACTGTTGGGATAATCTACATGATATACCAGCAGCTCGAGAGGGAGAACCTCTATGAAGCCTACCCGATGCTGAACAAGATAGTGAAGTAAGGGGCTTTTCAGCAATCTTTATAAACCCTCAGGATAGAATACTTACGTAAGTCAGTAATCGCTGATTTTCCCGCAATCACTGCAACATGCAGGAGGGATTCACATGGAACAGGAACTTGCAAACAAGCTCAGTAGCTTCATTCAGGAGAACAAGGGCAAGAGGAAGTTTACCCAGAGCGTGGAGCTTGCGGTCAACTTCTCGGGGGTCGACTTCTCCAAGCAGGACAACAGGCTGAACCTTGAGGTCAAGCTGCCCAACGGGAAGGGAAAGCAGCTCAACGTCATGATATTTGCCGACGATAAGAACATCGCCGAGAAGGCCAAGTCCGCGGGCGCCAAGGTCTCCTCGGGGGCCGAGATACAGGCGATAGCGAACGACAAGGCCAAGCTCACCGAGCTGCTCAACTACGAGATGCTCGCCCAGCCAGCGCTCATGCCCACTGTTGCGAGGTTCCTTGGACAGTTCCTGGGACCGAGGAACAAGATGCCGAAGCCGCTCATAGGCACCGACCCGATGAGGGCGATCTCGGAGACCGCAAACTCGATATACTTGAGGAGCAAGGGCAAGTACCTGCCGACGATACACTGCATGATCGGCATGGAGAACATGGAGCCCGCCCAGCTCATAACCAACATAGACGAGGTGCTCAACTCGCTGTACAAGAAGGTGGGCAAGCAGAACGTCAAGTCCGTGTACGTGAAGCTGACAATGAGCAAGCCGCTCAGGCTGATGTGATATTATGCTTAACAAGTCGCAAAAGGTAAAGTTCGTACAGGACGAGGCCAAGTCCATAGACAAGTTCAAGGTCATTGGCATAGTCCCGATCAGCGGCATACCCGACAGGCTGCTCCAGGCGACCAAGAACAAGATGAAGCCCAACGCCAAGTTCATATTCGGGAGGAAGACCATACTAAAGAAGATACTTGAGGCCAACGCGAAGACTAAGCACATGGCCGGCGAGCTCGACAACCAGTCCGTGATAATGCTGAGCAACGACGACCCCTTCGCCATCTACAAGGAGTTCAAGGCAAACGTCATAAAGCTGGAGGCCAAGCCCAACCAGATAGCACCCGACGACATAAACATAGAGAGCGGGGAGACGAGCATACAGCCCGGGCAGGCGGTCACGGAGCTCAAGGCCGCCGGGATCGACGTCCAGATACAGAAGGGCAAGGTGGTGATAGCCAAGGACAAGACCCTCGTGGCAAAGGGCCAGGTGATATCGCTCGCGGTATCCAAGGCGCTCCACACGCTGGGAGTAATGCCGTTCAGCGCGGTCATAGAGCCGGCCGTCATATTCGCAGACAACATAATGTTCAGGAAGGAGGTCCTCGGCATAAACTCCGAGACTGTCACGAAGGACATACTCGTGTGCTTCGGCAGCGCGCTAGCGCTCAGCCTCGACAGGGGCTATGTCAACAGCTACACAGTAGAGAAGCTGCTGGTGAAGGCGTACAACAACGCGCTCTACCTGGGGGTAGAGGCGAAGGTGCCGGACTCCGGGATAATAGAGAAGCTGCTGGCCAACGCATCGATGCAGGCCACGGCACTCAGCGAGCTCAAGCCGAGCGAATGAGACATGATACTAAGTAAGGTGAAATAGATGGAATACGTATATGCAGCACTGCTCCTTGACGCAGCAGGAAAGGAGATAAGCGAGAAGAGCATAATGGATGTAGTGAAGGCGGCAGGACTCAGTCCGGACGAGGCGCAGGCCAAGGCGGTCGCGGCATCGCTGAAGGGCGTGAACATAAAGGATGTCATAAAGAACGCCCAGAGCATGCAGGTCGCGGCAGCGGCAGCGCCCGCAGCGGCAGCCCCAGCGGCGGCGGCAAAGAAGGCCGAGCCGAAGGAGGAGAAGAAGAAAGAAGAGGAGGCCGCCGGCGGACTTGCAAGCCTGTTCGGAGGCGCATAATCCCGTTATCTCCATGCTGACGCGGCAGAGGGCTGCGCCAGCGCGGGCATTTTCTGTAATGCCCGTAAAGGGGGTCGGGGCAATGCATAAATAAGCAGCCGAATAATCCAATATGTTGGTTTGAATGGACGTCTACGTCGATAAGCACAAGTGCACCGGGTGCCAGCACTGCAAGGATGTCTGCCCGGTGGCTGTCTTCGAGATGAAGGGCAGGGGAACCCCTGAGAACCCCGACGCGGAGGGCGCCAACGGCGACACCGCACCCGAGGAGAGCAAGTGGAAGGGCCAGATAGACCCTGCCATGCACGAGAAGTGGGCGAACGTCCAGGACAACCACAAGCACTTCGCGCAGGACAACGACGGCACGAGCGGCGGGCTGTCAGTAGCGGTCAACGGGAGCGCGTGCATACTCTGCCAGGCGTGCCTGATAGAGTGCGAGGGCGAGTGCATACACATAACGGACGACAACGGCACAAGATACGATTCCATCTACAAGTAACCTTAGCGCTTTCTTTCTGCCACGATAAGGCCGCACGGCCTTATCCCTCTTTTCCTTACATCTCTGGGTGATCAGGATGATTCAACTCGCGGGGAAACCGTTCGACGACAAAGAGAGCCTTTCAGCGCTCAACCCCTACGTCAGCGGCTGGTTCACCAAGAACTTCACCGAGCTCACCCCGCCGCAGAAGTACGCATTCAAGCTGATAAGCGAGAGGAAGAACGTCCTGATAACCGCGCCCACCGGCAGCGGGAAGACGATGTCCGGGTTCCTCTCCATAATCAGCAAGCTCTTCGAGTACAGCCTCGAGGGCAAGCTTGAGGACAGGGTCTATTGCATCTACATCTCCCCCCTCAGGGCCCTCAACAACGACATATTCAGGAACCTGACCAGGCCCCTCAACGAGATCTACGACATGATCAAGAAGGAGAAGGGTATCGACATAATCAAGAACAACATAAAGCAGGTCACCATCGGCGTCAGGACGGGCGACACCACCCAGAAGGAGAGGAGGGACCAGCTCGCCAGGCCTCCAAACATACTCGTCACCACCCCCGAGAGCCTTGCGATAATACTCAACTCCGAGAAGTTCATTGAGAGCTTCAAGGGCCTCGAGTTCATAATAATAGACGAGGTCCATGAGCTGGCGAACAACAAGAGGGGAGTGCACCTCTCGCTCTCCATAGCCAGGCTCAAGGAGCTGATAGGCAAGAAGCCCTCCACAATCGGCCTCAGCGCAACGCTGCACCCGCTCGATGAGGCGGCCAAGTTCCTTGTCGGGTTCACAAAGGACCAGCCCGACGACTGCGTAATGGTCGACGCGTCGTGGAGCAAGAAGCTCGAGGTCAAGGCTATAAGCCCGGTCGAGGACATGATATACAGCAAGGAGGAGGACGTTGAGAGGCTCACCTACGACGAGATGGACAGGATAATAAAGAGCGGGAAGACCACCCTTATATTCACCAACACCAGGAGCGGAACCGAGCGCGTGGTGTTCAACCTCAAGAAGAGATTCGAGTACGCTGACGCTGACGTCGCCGCCCACCACAGCTCCCTCTCAAGAGAATCCAGGCTCGACGTGGAGGAACAGCTGAAGAAGGGCTCCCTCAAGGCGGTGGTGTCCTCCACAAGCCTCGAGCTCGGCGTTGACATAGGCAACATAGACAACGTCATACAGCTCGGCTCGCCAAAGAGCGTGACCAGGGCGATACAGAGGATAGGCAGGGCGGGTCACTCCTACAAGGCCACCGCAAGGGGTGAGATGCTCGTCCTCAACAGGGACGATCTGGTGGAATGCACGGTCATGCTCGATGCCGCCCTGAAGCGACATCTCGATTCTTTCAAGGTCCCGCAGAACGCGCTCGACGTCCTGGCGCAGCACATAATCGGCATGTCGATAAACAGGATATGGGACGTTGACGAGGCGTTCAACGTGATAAGGACCGCCTACCCGTACCACTCACTGGACAAGGAGGACTACATGTCGGTCGTCAACTACCTCGCCGGCAGCTACGTCGGCCTCGAGAGCAGGAGGGTGTACGGCAAGATATGGTACGACGAGAAGGAGAGGAAGTTCGGGAAGAGGGGCAAGATGATGAAGGTCATATACATGCTCAATCTCGGCACCATACCTGATGAGGTCGCCGTCAGCGTATACTCCAAGCCCCACAACAAGTTCATAGGCAGCATAGAGGAGGAGTTCCTCACCAAGCTGAAGCAGGGGGACATATTCACGCTAGGCGGCAAGCTCTACCAGTTCGAGAGCGCCAAGGGCATGAAGTGCTACGTCACCGATGCCAAGGCATCCGCACCCACAATACCTCCATGGTTCTCCGAGCAGCTGCCCCTGAGCTACGAGCTCGCGAACGAGATAGGCCAGTTCAGGAAGGGCTTCACCAAGGTGGTCAGGGACTACCTAAAGAAGAGCAAGACGAAGGACATATCTGCCGCCAGGGAGATTCCAGCGCCTGTCGATGAGTACCTGTCAAAGCTCCCAATAGACCAGAACTCCAAGCACGCCATATACGGATACTTCGCAGAGCAGCTGCTCTATGCGGGTGAGGTGCCCAACAACGAGCTCCTGCTTATCGAGTCTACGAGCGACCCCGAGGAGGGCAAGAACTACATCGTATTCCACTCGCTCTACGGCAGGAGGATAAACGACGCGCTCTCCAGGGCATTCGGCATCGAGCTATCGGAGATGCTGGACACCGACATCGGCGTCATGATAAACGACAACGGTTTCGTGCTCTCCGCAGAGGACAGCATAAAGATAAACGACAAGACGATAAAGAACGTCATCGCCGACATAAGGAACATAGGCCTCGAGAACATGCTCAAGTCAAACATAAGGAGGACGGAGCTTTTGAGGAGGAAGTTCAGGCATGTCGCCGCCAGGAGCTTCATGATACTCAGGAACTACAAGGGCTGGAAGATAACAGTTGGCAGGCAGCAGGTCAACTCGCAGATGATATTCAAGGCGGCGGAGGAGATAGACCCCAACTTCCCCATAATAAAGGAGACCTACAGGGAGATACTCAACGACCTGATGGACATGCCTAGGGCGCAGGCGCTGCTCGACAACATGAACGACGGCAAGCTGAAGTACAAGGTGATACGTACCGACATCCCCTCGCCCTTCTCCCATTCGATGATAACGATGGGCCATGCCGACGTGATACTGATGAAGGAGAGGCACAGGTACCTCCAGCAGCTTCATAAGCTTGTGCTGAAGAGGATAAGCGAGGGAAATTGATTCGATGGAGCTCACAAGCGACATAGAGCTCATAGACGGCGTTCCGATAGCTTACATAAGGAGCCTGGGGGCGCTCGTTTTCTCCGACCTTCACCTCGGATATGAGGGCCAGATGGCAAAGAAGGGGGTCTTCGTACCCAAGGTCAACCTGAAGCGGATAACCGAGGCGATATCGCATTCGGCCAACGGCAGGGGGATCGAGAGGCTGATAATCGTCGGCGACATAAAGAACGACTTCTCGACAGTCGACACCGAGGAGTTCAATGAGCTATACGAGCTGATAAACTTTGCGAAGCAAAAGGGGTTCTCCCTGGTCCTGATAAAGGGCAACCACGACAACTTCGTGGACAGGTACAAGGAGCCTTTCAAGCTAGAGGTCCACAGCCAATCTGCGCATATGGGCGATTACTACTTCTTCCACGGCGAGGAACTGCCTGAGATACCTGAGGGTGCCAGCACGCTGATAATGGGGCACGAGCATCCGGCAATAGTGATAACCAACAAGGCTGGCAGGAGGGAGAAGCTAAAGTGCTTCCTCTACGGCAAGTACAGGAAAAAGGACCTGCTTGTGCTCCCTGCGATGAACTTCTTCGCCGCAGGCACGGAGATGAACGTGCAGAGCCCAGACCTCCTGTCCCCTGTGCTAAGCCCATCCGGATTGAGGAACATGAGGGCCATTGCCGTGGGTTACGGCTCAACAGAGGACTTCGGAAAGATATCAGACTTGGTGGGCCTGTAGCTACAGGTAGAATGCCCACGGCACAACATTGACAAGAAGCGCTATTACCACCAGCCATGCCAGGCCCTTCACTATCCTCTGGTCCTTTATGTTGATCTTGTATATCCTCCACCCATCGAATATGGGGACCGGCAGCAGGTTCACTATCGCCACAAGGAAGTTGAGCAGCATGGAGAGCGAGAACAGGGTGAAGAAGAAGTAGACGAGCCTCGCAGGCGGATTCCTGAGCAACGGGCCATATCCAAGGTGCACCCCTATTATGCCCTTGGTTGCATTTGCAGGGGAGGCAACGGCCATCAGGGTGTAGTTGCCTCTGTCCGTTCCCACCGTAACGGTCTTGTTGGGCGCGTCAGTGGCCCCCGCCGCTGACACATTCTGCAGCGATGCAACGGGCACGTTGTTCCAGCTCAGGACCTGCGCGCCTACGGGTATTATGCCGTTGGCAGGATAATTGGGCAGAGTGCTAGCTATGACCACGCCGTAAGAGTAGAAGTGCGGCGCCACAACATAGACCACGCCAAGAGTCAGCAGAAAGAAGGCGAACGCCGCTATGAAGTTGGCCGATATTCCGGCAGATATTATCTTGGTCTGCTTTATCCCGGCCAGCCTTGAGACCGCCTTCTCATCGGGCTCGACATACGCGCCTATGGGTATTATGCCGAACAGCAGAACCCCTATGGACTTGAGCCTCACCTTGAACATCCTGGCCAGCACGCCGTGTGAGAACTCGTGTATCACGAGCAGTATCGCCAGAGAGAGCACCCCAGCGAGCAGCGGTATGTCTATGCCCGGTATGAGTGGTGCCACTCCCGGTACCTGGCTGGCCAATGGTGTGGTGTTGCTGACCCCGCCGGCCAGGCTTGACACGAACTGCACCACGCCGCCCAGTATCAGTCCGGCGTTGTAGACCAGCAGCGCAAAAGTGTATCCCGCAAATCCCACCACTACCGTCACTATCGTGGTGGCGATGTACACAGGGCTGAGCGAGAAGCTCAGGCTCAGCGGAGATGAGGATGCAAGCGACGAGGCGTAGCTGAACGCCTGCAGCTGTGGTATGTTTATGAACTGCAACGAGACTATCGTGTAGGGGAACACGAACAGGTACATGAACGCGAGCGAGACCATCCCGAACAGGTACAGCCTGTCTATCTTTCGCCTTATCAGCGGGTAGCTGAGCAGGCCGAATCCGAGTATCAGCCCCCATATCGCCATCGAGTGCCAGAAGCTGCCGTTCCTCTTCGACATGCTGTCGACAGTCGCTATTCCCCTCCTGCCCCCAACCATGTACGCGCCGTATCC
Organism: Microcaldota archaeon; assembly: GCA_028867285.1. Taxonomy (GTDB): domain Archaea; phylum Micrarchaeota; class Micrarchaeia; order Micrarchaeales; family Micrarchaeaceae; genus JAGWFU01. The sequence continues at coordinate 11,263 of JAGWGP010000015.1, forward strand.
GCCCACCAGGCCCTTCGCCCTCTGTATCAGGACACCGGCTATCCCCATCGCGATTATGCCTGCCAGTATCTTGTTTATGGGCGAGATGTCGCCGGCGGCGTAGATGTAGTAGATGGACGCCACCGAGAGAATTACTATCGCAACAACGAGTGCATTCGCTATCCGCCTATCCATCAAAACACGCTAAGAGAGGTTTTGGAGCCACACTTATTAAATAGTTGCCAAGGCTCGCACAGGTATTTAAAACATAAATCCGATAGACTACTGGCGATTGGATGGAGGAGTGCGAACTGTGCGGAAGGGCGATGAGCGACGTATATCTTGTCAACGTCGAGGGCGCTGAGCTGAGGGTCTGCGTCAACTGCGCCAGGGGAAAGAAGGTGATCGCCACATACGCTGAGCAGAAGAAGCAGAAGGGAAGGCCCATCGTCTCGACCAGGCCCCCAAGGGAGGAGGACGAGAGGCTTGTGGAGAACTACGGCACGTTGATAAGGGAGGCAAGGGAACGCATGCGCCTTCCGCTCAAGGTGCTTGCCGAGATGATAGCCGAGAAGGAGACCTTCCTCGCCAGGGTGGAGCACCAGAGCACCATGCCATCTATCGCGCTGACCAAGAAGCTCGAGAAGGCGCTCAACATCAAGCTGATCGACATGAGCTCCGACACTGGGAGGCAGAGCAGGGGGTCCGGAAGATCCGAGGGCGTCTCGCTCGGGGATTTCATAAAGAAGAAAGGGGAATAGGTAATCGAATGGCGGTTGACCTCAGCAAGCTCGTGACCAAGAGGAGGCTCGAGTTCGAGGAGCTGAAGGGAAGGACGGTGGCCATAGACGCGTACAACGTCCTCTACCAGTTCCTGTCTATAATAAGGCAGCCTGACGGCACCCCGCTGATGGACTCGCACGGCAACGTCACCAGCCACCTCTCCGGGATATTCTACAGGACCATAGAGATACTGGGCTACGGCATAAAGCCCATATATGTCTTCGACGGCATCCCCTCCATGCTCAAGCAGAGGACTATAGACGCAAGGATGAGAAGGAGGACTGAGGCTTTCGAGGAGTGGCAGAAGGCAAAGGAGGAGGGCGATATGGAGAGGGCCAAGTCGAAGGCCCAGGCCTCCACCAGAGTGAACAAGCAGATAGTCGAGAGCTCCAAGCAGCTGCTCGATCTCATGGGCGTGCCATACATAAGCGCCCCGAGCGAGGGGGAGGCCCAGGCCAGCATCATGTGCAAGAAGAATCTGGTCTACGCCGCCGCCAGCCAGGACTACGATACGCTGCTGTTCGGCTCTCCTATGGTGGTGAGGAACCTCACCTTCAGCGGAAGGAGGAAACTGCCGAGCAAGAACGTCTACATAAACGTGGAGCCCGAGCTCGTGGGCCTGAGGGAGACGCTTTCCAACCTAGGGGTCAACCAGCACCAGCTGATATGGATCGGGATAATGCTCGGCACTGACTTCAACATGGGGATAAAGGGCATAGGACCTAAGACCGCGCTCAAGATCGCGAAGGAGGCGAGCTCAATCTCCGACATAAAGAGGCTGGTCATGGAAAAATACGAGGTCGAGTTCGAGCTCGACATATCGGAGGTGGAGAAGCTGTTCCTCGACCCCGAGGTGAAGGAGTTCGACGAGGAGGATGTCGAGAAACTTTTCGAGAAGAGGCTGGACAGGGAGGGCGTAGTAAGGTTCATGAGCGACGAGCACGGCTTCTCAAGGGAGAGGATAGACAACGGCATAGCCAAGATCGCGGTGGGGATGGAGCAGACGAGGCAGAAGGGAATCGGAAAGTGGATGAAGTGAGCCGATTGCCGCGGCAAACGAGCACAAAACCTATATAAATGTTAGAGCCGAGAAGGTTAGCGGTGACCATATGGCGAAGAGGAAGGGTGGAGACATAAACGTGAACTTCGATAACGTCGAAGACATGAACAAGTTCATCAACAAGGTGGTGAACGAGCTTCTTTCCAACAACTCGATTCTCGACAACGAGGCGACCAACTCGGTGTATGGGTTCAGCATCAAGATAGAGCAGAACAGGCCGCAGGCGCCTGCGCAGCAGAGGGCGCCGTATGTCCTTCCGCAGCAGAAGGCAGTCGAGAAGAGCGAGCCGCTCATAGACATAATAGACGGGAAGGAGAGCGTAACCGTGGTGATGATGATGCCGGGCCTGAAGAAGGACCTGCTCAACGTATTCGCGGACAACAGGACGGTGCTGATAAACTCCAGCTCCCCGAGCTGGGTGTACTCCAAGCACCTCACCATGCCGGAGGGCATAGACCCCAAGAGCTACAACGCAAAGATCAACAACGGCGTGCTTGAGGTCGTGTTCGCCAAGTCCCAGAGGGGGAGCCACAGCCAGGTGAGGCTTAACATTAAGTGATTCGATGCAGGTAACGGTACGAAAATCCAGGAGGAAGGTAGGGAAGGCCTACAGGAAGACCACGAAGATAAAGAAGCTGAGGAAGGAGCACAGGAAGCGCATGAAGAGATAGCTAGAAGATATCCTCGTATCTCTGGTTGTTGAACTCGTAGACCGTGCTGTCGTCGCTTATGGCAAGCGACGCGAGCATCTCGTTCCTGGTGGGGAACCCCTTTATGCCCGTCTCGAGGTTCACCAGCACGGACCTCCCCTTGAACTCGAAGTAGTTGTACGACCTCATAGCGCCGTCTATGACCACCAGCACCTTCGATGAGGGATTGCCCAGAGCGACCAGGACGCTGCAGAGGAGTATGTTCTTGTCGATGACGTCGCCCATGCCGAACTTTATCGTCTCCTCGGGCGAGAGCCAGAACTCCAGCGGCAGCTTTATCTCGTCTATCTGCGTCCTCACGAAATCGAAGGCCCTTGCTGCCGCCTCAGGGAAGTGCAT
>JAGWGP010000016.1 GCA_028867285.1 Microcaldota archaeon
GTGGCGTCGTCCTTGGTCTTGTCTCCAAGCAGCATAAGCAGCGAATCGGTGTCCCCATAGATGACCTTCATGCCCCCGCTCTCCGACGACGCCATCACGTCCTTTATGTACTGCCTGCCGTAGGCCGTGACGCTGGCCGCGCAGTCCTTGGAGTACCACCTGGACCTCGCGTAGCCGAGATAGCCGTAGAACGAGTTCGAGAGTATCTTCAGCGCCTGCGATCTTGATCCCAGGAAGATGTTGGCCGGGTCCTTCTTGTAGGCCTTCTTCACCTCGGTCCTCTGGTCTATGAGCTGCTTGAGTATGGTGGGTATCGTGCTCTTCCTCTTCTTGTCGAACCTTGCGCCGGTGGGCGATTCGTAATAATCCTTGCAGTCGCCGCAGAGGGAGGAGGGGTCGATGTTGTAGGATATGATTATCGATGGGTACAGCCCCCTGAAGTCGAACATGACCAGCTTGTCGTATATCCCGGGCTCGGGGGTCTTGACATACGCCCCCTCTATGGGCTCGCCCAGCCTCTTCCTTATCTCTTGCTCGTCAGGCTTGTTTGGTATTATCTCGTTGAACTTCCTGGCGTACCTCATCAGCATGAACTCGACGAGCTGGCCGGTGGTGGAGACGCAGACGTCGCTCAGCACGTTGTACGAGACCCTGGAAAGCTCCACCATTATCGGTATGAACGATTCGTATACGACCCTCAGCGACTGCGCGTCGGCGAGGCTGTACCTGGCGAGGTCCTGCAGCTGCCCCTTATCGCCGTCCCACATCTTGGCTATGTTGTCGGCGTCCACTATGAACTGCTTGGTGCCGGTTATCGCCTCGTATACGCTCTTGAGCGTGTACCTGTTGAGCTTGAGTATGTTCTCCGAGGCGCCCACGACGGCGACGAACCTGACAACGAGGTACATGTCGACGTGCACCCTGCCCCCTATCTTGACCTTGTCCACGAGACCGTGCCTCTCTATCTTGGTCGAGCCCTCGAACCTGCTTATGTTGAAGTCGATTCTGATCGCCCTCGCCCTGTCGAGCAGGTACTTGATGTCGAAGTTGGCCGAGTTGTAGCCCACTATTATGTCGATGTCGAGCTCCCTGACGGTCTTCATGAATGTATTGAACATCTCCCTCTCGTCCTTCACCACTATGGCGTCGGGGTTGCCCACGTCCCTCCATGTGATCACCTTGTGCGTCGTTCCCGCGTTGGTGATGGCGAGGTAGCTTATCATTATGACAGGGTCCACCATCGGCCTTGGTATCACTATCGGGTTGTAGACCTCTATGTCGAAGCACATGACGTTGGGCGCGAACTCGCTAGGGTCGGGCACATCTTCTATGGACTCGAGGAAGAGCATGCCATCGCTCTCCCTGGCGCGCATCTTGTAGTATGCGAGCGGCATAAGGTCGTTGTCGACCGAGTACCTCTTCGCGAACGGGATGTCGTACTCGTAGCAGGTTCCGTACTGCGACATGGCCGAGCTGAGCTTGGGCACGTTGGATGGATTGTGCGCGTATATCTTGAACAGCTCCGTAGGCCTGCCCGCTATCTCCCTCTTGTCCCTAAGCACCTTGGCGGGCCGGACCAGCCTCTCGCCGTCCAGCGCGGATACCGCGGCTATCTCCTCGGGCGTCTTGGGGACCCTGGGCTCGAGGTAGAAGTAGGGCTTGAAGCTCCTGTCGAATATCTCGTAGGACCTGCCGTCCCTCGACTTGACGGTGAGCCTGAGCATGGTCTCCTCGCCCTTGGTCAGATAGTCGACCTCGAGCAGCATTGCCTCTATCTCGATCGCTTTATCCGATCCTGCCTCTGCGCTCGTGCTTCCTGGCATAGAATCAGGCTAATGGTAATAATTGGGAATCGGCGCTTAAAAGCCTATCCCAAGCCATTGAACCGGGAAAATTAGGGATGCCGAGCGGCATCCTTGTTACTTCTGCTCCTGGACCTTCGTCGTGGTTATCACGAGCGGAGGTATCAGGCCGAGAGAGTAGGCAACGAGTGTGCCCGTCGCACCACACCTGAAGTTCAGGCCGTTGATCAGCTCCTCGGTGAGCTTCACCGGCAGGGTCTTGGTGTCGTTCCACTTCTTGACCGCCTCGGAGATGTTTGCCTTGGAGTCCTCCACGTCGGCGACTCCGGAGAGCTTGATCTGGCCCACGCTCTTGGCGTCCTTTCCCTCGCCGTCGAGGTACTCGGCCACGAAGGCGTAGTCTATGCTCATGCCATCGCCCTTCTGGGTGACCTTGTCTATGTTTATGTTTAGTCTCGGGAACCTCTGCTTTGGCAGGGACTCGGCCGAGTCTATCTTAGCATCAACGCTAAGTATTGTGAATCCTGTTATCATAGAATCACTTCTAAAACTGTTCTCTCGGCAAGGTATTTAACTGTTTGGCAATAGCGGAACTGACGACGGAGAATCAGGGGTGCCAGCTCTGGGTGACCACGCCTATTGTGCTTCCGCTCGGGCTCAGGCCGCCGGCCCCTCCTCCGAAGCCGTTCTGGCCGTATACGTAGTAGCAGTAGTATGTTCCATAGTAGTATTCCGAGACCTCGCTGTCTCCCCCATAAGCGCCGTTGCCTCCGCCTCCGCCTGAACCCAGGGTTGCGCCGCCGCCGGAGCTGGAGTATCCTGATGCGCTGTATGAGCCTATGGAACCCCATCCGCCACCACCGCCGCCTGCAGAACCGCCCGCTATGTTGAGGGTGCCGGTGTTTATGTCGGTGGTGTAGCCGAGCAGTATCGTGCCACCGCCGCCTCCGCCACCGCCGCCTCCGCCTCCGCCGTTGCCGCAGTAGCCGCACGGGTAATCATATCCGCCGCTGGATCCAGGCTGGCCGTTGCCCCCGTTGCCGCCGGCGGCATTGATCGTTCCGTAATTGGCGAAGCTTGAAGAATATATCTCGACTATGCCCCCTCCATTGCCCCCGTTGCCGCCGGGATATCCGGAACCGCCGCAGCCAGAGCCGCCGTTGCCACCCGAGCCTCCTGCGCCGCCTCCACCTCCGCCACCGAGCACCATTGCCGAGAAGGCGCTGGTCTTGGTCTGGCCCGTGCCTCCCGGGTTACCAGGGCACAGGCGGCAGTCCGTACCTCCTGCGCCGCCGTAGTAAGTATCGGTGACCGTGCCGTTGTTGGTGAATGTGCTGTTGGCCTCCATATAGAAGCCGTTCTCGTTGACCGTGACGCCGCTGTTTATGTTGATGTTCTGCGATGCTATGACATTGCACGTGAGCGTCACGCTGGCCGTGTAGGTTATGGATCCCACGAATGAGCCGCAGGTCTTGTTGTAGAGCGGGGGCACCAGTATGAAGTTGCCTGCCTCCGATATCGGAGAGCTCATTGTCGCGGATCCGGGATTGGACGAGCCGGTGTAAGAGCCGGTGCCGGTGCCGACCCATGCATTGAACTGGTATCCGGTTCCTGGAGTGCCGGTTATCGATACCACGTTGCCGGAGTTCTGCCATCCGCTAAGCGGCGTCACCGCGCCGTTGCCTCCAGAGGACATGGTAAGGTAGAACTGGGTGGTGTAAACGATGTTCTGCGATGCCGAGCCGGATAGCGTTGATATCGTGCCGGATGACGGGCTTGCAGCATACTGGCAACCAGTCCCGCAGGCTATGGTGGAGGCGGTGCTCCAGGAATAGGAGCCGGGGGCCACGTTGGAGAACGTTATCGTGCCTGACGTGGAGGAAAGCGTGTTGCCGTTGAGCGTGACCGACCAGGAGGTCCCTCCCGGGAGGCCGGACTCGGAGAACGTTGCGGTGGTGCCGAATGTGGCGGTCTCCGATATCGGGGAGTTCATGGTCACGGATGCCGATGACGATGCACCTGTGTATGAAACTGTGCCGGTTCCTGTCCAGCCGTTGAACGAGTATCCTGAGCCTGCAGCTGCGCTGATCGGAACCGATGTGGACTGGTTGTACCAGTTGCTGGACGGAGATATGCTGCCTGCGCTGGAGGGGCTTGCGGACATGGTCAGGTAATATTGCGAAGTGCAGTTTATGTTTATCGTCACATTGGAGCTGCCGGCCACGCACGTGCCTGACAGTGTGCACTGTCCCCTCACTATCGAGTTGACTGTCACGGGATTGCTTATGGCGCAGTTGTGCACAGTGTTGGACCCCCAGGAGAATGTGGTAGATGTGAGGGCCGGGCAGGTGTATCCTATTCCGTCTATTGTTATGATCTGGCCTGCCTGGGCGCAGTAGGGCCAGTTGGTGCTGAACCTTACCCCGAACGCGGGTATGAAGTCTATCGCCGCGTTGGCGGTGTATCCTGCGTACGATGCTGTGACCAGCACATTGCCGGATCTTGATCCCCATATGTAACTGAGCGCCTTGCCCGTGGAGTTGGTGGTGGTGTAGTTGGGGGATATAGAGTATCCAGACACGTTGGCGGTGAAGTTCACCGTCGCTCCCCTGAGCGGGTAGCCCAGGAGCTTCACCGTGGCTATGAGCGGGTCCTTTGCATTGTTGGAGAACTGGGTTGAGTTCTGCGCGGTGAGCGTTATCGTGGTGTTGGTGTCTATCAGTGGCTCAGTGTGGGATTGGAACTTGCCGGAGTAGGTCTCAGTGGGCGCGCCGTTGCACAGGTTTGACCTCGAGTAGTTTGGATATAGTGCACAGTAGTTGGCGACCAGGTAGAGGTTTCCGGCCATGAACTGGCCGAAGGTGGTCTTTGCCGGCAGGTTGAGTATGCAGACCATAGAGCCTGCGTTAAGCACGTAATTGGGCGAACATGTGGCCTGCGTGGTATTGGCGCCCGATATCTGGGCGTATAGCGACGGGTTTGCCATAGGGTACGGCTGCGAGTTGGTTAGGAACAGCGCGACCGTGGTGGCGTGTGTTATCCCGTTAGTGCCCACGACGATGGCGTTGCAGTAAACGCCGTTTATGAATACGCAGGATGAGGGTACTATTGTCGATGGGGTTGTGGAGTAGAGGTAGAGTATGGAGGTAATTATGGCGATTATGAGTATGGCCCACCCGTAGGTGGTGAGATACTCGATAGCGGATTGCGCTTTCAGGCCTACATTGCCCATGCTCCCACCATCTTGATTGCCAGCCCGATTATTTATTGGTTTCGACGGCTGCCGGAGTCGGGGATACAAAAGCTATTTATTAGTAGACAGACAACTTTTAGAAAGGTGGCCGATTTGCTGAAGATCCTGTGGGGCGCTGCCCTCATATTCCTCTTGCTGGCGTTAGTGCCGGCCAACGCATACGCCTCTTACTCGGTGACACACCTAAACGTGACGGTGGGGCTGAACAAGAACACCAGCGCTCAGGTCACGGAGGTGTTCACTGTCGTGGTGAGCAACTCCTCAGTGAGCCAGTACTCGACAGACAGGATAGCGCTAAATCTGACGCTAAGCGACTGGCAGCAACTGATGGGCCAGACGCTTGTCCAGCACATAATAAGCCCGACTGCGGGAGTGTACAACTTCAAGTTCCTGCCAGGGGCCATAACCAGCAACGGCACGGCCAACGTGGCCTACATACTGATGAGCTACAACGTGGCCAACGTCACCACGGTCAACCAGACAGCGCCGAGGACGTTCTACTACAGGTTCAACTCGCGCGTGTTCAACTTCCAGCATGGGGCAAGCGGCCAGGTGCTGAGCCCCAACACCTCGCTGACGTTCGTGCTGCCCAGCGGGGCAGGGATAAAGTCGGTATATCCGCTGCCTGATGCGCCCGCCTCGGCGTTCACCAACGACTACGCGAACATAACCAGGATATCCTGGTTCTACGGCGAGCCGCTGTCGAAGTTCACCTTCACGTTCACGATAATCGAGGGGCTGCAGGCGGAGGTGCTGCAGTTCTTCGAGAGCGTATACAACTTCTTCGGTGTCTTCACCTTCGTCATAATAATAGCCGTGATACTGCTCTTCATTGTCTACACCTACCTCAGGGTGGGGAGATAAGCCGGTGTGTGCTTGCACAAGTATGAACTCATGGTCTTAGGCCTATTGAAGGAAGGGAAGGGCTCGAGCATAGGCGAGATCGGCAAGGCGCTGAAGCTCAACGAGGACTCGGTGATGTGGGCCCTCGAGGGCCTGGCCAAGGAGGGGCTCGTGAGCGTTGAGAGGAGGGAGGGACAGGCCGCAAAGCTGACCGAGGAGGCAAAGGGATACCTAGGGGGCTTCCCGGAGGAGGACCTTGTGAGGGAGGCGAGCGCCACTGGGGAGCTCAAGATAAAGGACATAAGGAACCAGATAGCGCTGTCGTGGGCCAAGAGGAACGGATGGATAGATATCAGGGAGGGGATGATAAAGCTCAGCAAGGCCGGGGAGGCGATAGCGCACAAGGGCGCCTATGCGCAGAGGACCGTGCTGAAGGAGCTTGCGTCCAGCCCGGAGGTGGACCTGTCAAGGCTGGGCAAGGAGAGGAAGGAGGCGCTCGACTCGCTGAAGACAAGGGGGCTCATAGAGCTCAAGAGTTCGAACGTGATAACGTCGATCGCGATCACCGAGAAGGGAAGGAGGGTTGACACAGAGGCCAGGGAGGACGGGATAGGGCAGCTCACGAGAGACGCGATAATGGGGGGCAAGTGGAGGGAGATGAGCTTCAGGCCCTACGACGTCAGCGCAAGCACGGCCGAGTCGCATCCCGCGAGGCTCCACCCGATGCACGAGTTCATAGACGTGATAAGGAACGCATGGCTAGGCATGGGGTTCACCGAGGTGTCTGGGCCCATAATAGAATCCGCCTTCTGGAACTTCGACGCGCTGTTCTCCCCGCAGGACCATCCGACGAGGGACATGCAGGACACGTTCTTCCTCTCCAATCCGAAGGAGATAGACATAGGGGACATAGCGATACTCAACCGCGTGAAAAAGATGCACGAGGAGGGCTGGAGGGAGAGGTGGCAGGAGAGCGTAGCCAAGCAGGCGCTGCTGAGGACGCACACCACCAGCGTCTCGGCGAGGTACATGGCAAGGCTGTCGGGGGTGCTGGAGGGAAGCTACCCGGTGAAGATGTTCTCCGTGGGCAAGGTGTTCAGGAACGAGAGCATAGACTACAAGCACCTGGCGGAGTTCAACCACACCGACGGGATAATAGCGGGTGACAACCTCTCGCTGGCCAACCTGATGGACACGCTGAGGAAGTTCTACCAGCAGCTCGGGATAGACGACGTGAAATTCAAGCCCTCGTACTTCCCGTTCGTGGAGCCGGGGCTCGAGGCCTACTACTACGATGAGAAGCTCAAGGACACGATAGAGCTCTGCGGGGCTGGAATCATAAGGAAGGAGATAACCAGGGCGATGGGCACGGACAAGACCGTGCTCGCGTGGGGGATGGGCATAGAGAGGCTGATACTCCACTTCCTGGACATCGAGTCCCTCACGGAGCTGTACAAGAACAACGTGGGATGGCTCAGGGCGAGGAGGGAGCTCAAGATACAGTGACGATCATGGCAACCGCGAGATTCAACATCGATGACCTCAAGAGGCTCGGGCTGAAGGCCGACATAGCCAAGGGAATAGTAGGGTCCATAGGCATGGAGATAGAGAAGATCGAGGGCAACGAGGTGGTGGTGGACATAACCCCGAACAGGCCGGACATGCTGGACATCGTGGGGTTCGCGAGGGCGCTCTCGATGTTCGCCGGCGAGCAGACGCCGAGAGAGGGGCATTACGGGCTGGAGGGCGAGCCGATGATAGAGGTCGCCGTGTCGCAGAGGCTGAAGGAGATCAGGCCTTACATAGCGGCGATGGTGGTCAGGAACGTCGACCTCAAGAAGGGCAACCTGAGGTACCTCGTCGAGTTCACCGAGAAGCTGGCGGACACCAACGGCAGGAGGAGGAGAAAGCTGGCGATAGGGCTTCACGACTTTGGGAAGGTAAAGCCGCCGATAACCTACGATGCTGCGAAGGATGGCGAGATAGTGCCGCTCGAAGGGAAGGCCAAGCAGAGCTTCGCAAAGGCGGTGAGCGGGACCGACCAGGGGAAGGAGTATGGGGGAATCGTGGGCAAGGGCCCGTACCCGTTCGTGGCTGATGCGGAGAAGACAATATCGCTTGCGCCAATAATAAACTCGGAACTCACGAAGATAACAGAGGCAACAACTGAGTTGTTCGTGGAGATAACGGGCACCTCGCTGTTCGCGGTCAACGATGCGCTGAATCTGCTGGCATGCAGGTTCATAGACGTGGGCGGGCAGGTTCAGCCGTGCACCGTTGTTTACGGCAAGAAGGCGGAGCTGACGCCGGAGCTCAACTACAGGGAGATGAAGGTCAAGGACCTGGACATAGAGAGGGCGCTGGGCGCGATAATAGACCAGAACAAGGTCATAACAATGGCCAACAGGATGGGCTACGTTGCGGCCAGATACGGCAGGGACACAATGTTCTACGTGCCGCCTTACAGGCTGGACGTCCTGAACGAGCAGGACATCATAGACGACATGGCGGTCGCCTACGGCTATGAGAGGATAAACCCGATACCGATAATGGGCTCGTCGATAGGTATAGAGGACGAGTACACTGCGAGGGCGAACAGGCTTGCCAGGACGATGCTGGGGCTCGGGTTCAGCGAGGCGGTGAATTATTACCTGACCAACGAGCAGGTGAGCTTCGAGAACATGATGGCGAAGGAGGGGAAGAGCGTAAAGGTCGCTGAGGCGAAGACAGAGGCGATAACTATGCTCAGGACCACGCTCCTGCCGGGGCTTCTCCAGAACCTCGGGTCGTCGAGCCACGATCCGATGCCGCAGATGCTTTTCGAGATAGGACCGGTATTCAACCTCGAGGGCAAGAGCCCTATAGAGGCGAAGAGGGTGGCGATGGTGGGCGAGCACGCCAGGGCGAACTTCGCTGAGATAAAATCTTACGTGGCGGCGGTGCTCAGGTCTATGGGCATTGACGACTTCTCGCTTAAGGAGGGAACTGAGGGCGGATTCATCAACGGAAGATGCGCGCTCATTGTTGCAGGAGGGAAGCAAATCGGCTACCTTGGCGAGATACATCCCCAGGTGCTCAACAATTTCAGGATTGAGGAACCCGTTGTCGCTGCCGAGATAGTCCTCGATTGAGGATCAGTCCAGGAACTGCTCCGGCCCTGGCGGCTCGGGCGGCTGTCCCTTCCTTGTCCTTATCTCCCTTACTATCTTGTTCTGGAGCTCTCCAGGAAGCTTCTCGTACCCGGCGAAGTCGTAGTACCAGATTGCCCTTCCCTGAGTCATGCTCCTGAGCTCGTTCGAGAAGCCCTTTATGACCTCCGAGACCGGGAGCTTTGCCGTTATCGACATCTGCTCCCTGTCCTGGGCCACGTTCTGGACCTGGCCCCTCTTGCTCTGAAGTAGCGTAATCACGTTGGACATGTACTCCTGCGGTATGTTGATGGTGAACATCTGCTTCGGCTCGAGCAGCGACACCCCTGCAGTCAGCATCGCGGCGTACATTCCCCTCCTCATGGCGGGGATTATCTGGGCGGGTCCCCTGTGCACAGGATCCTCGTGTATCGTGGCGTCGGTTATGCTGACCATTATCCCGTTGCACTTCTCCCTCGCTAGCGGGCCGTCCCTTGCCGCCTCCTCGAATCCCTCGATGAGCAGCTCCATCACCTCGTTTAGGTACTGGACTCCGTGGGTCGCGTCTATAAGCATGCAGTTGTTGGCCACGTAGACCACTCCCTTCGCGGTGGGCCTGTCGAGCCCTGCGGCAATCATCGCTTCTATGGCGGCCTGTCCCTTGGGCGCGCCGTCCTTTATTGTCTCCGCGTCGAGCGCGTCCATGACCGTCTGCGGCAGCGGCTGCACCGTTATGTAGAACCTGGAGTGCCTGTTGGGCGACTTGCCCTCTATCGGGCCGGCGCCCTTCTCGATCGTCTCGTGGTAGACCACTATCGGGTCGCTCGTCTGTATCGGTATGTTGAACTCGTCCCTGAGCTTGGTCTCTATGACCTCCAGGTGGAGCTCTCCCATTCCGCTGACGAGGTGCTCTCCGGTCTCCTGGTTGATCTCGACCTTGATGGTGGGGTCCTGCTTGGTGAGCACCCTAAGCGCCTCGATCAGCTTGGTGGTGTCCCTCGAGTCCTTTGCCTCGACAGCCTTCGTAACTACCGGCTTCGAGTAGTGGGTTATGTGCTCGAACGGCTCCACCTTGTCCTCGCTGAGAGTGTCTCCTATCGAGATGTCCCTCAGTCCTATCAGCGCGGATATGTTGCCAGCAGGCATGGAGTCCACTATGACCCTGTCCTGCCCCATGTAGACGCCTACCTGCTGCACCTTCTGCTTGTTCGCCTTCCCTGATATGTTGAGTTCGGTACCCTTCCTCGCGGTGCCGGAGAATATCCTTGCCACTGCTATCTCTCCGCTGTGTTGATCGTAAATTATGTTGAAGACAACCATGCATGCCTTCGCAGACGCATCTACGGCCATCATCGCCTTGGCCTCGGGGCTCTCCAGGTTGCCGTGCCATATCTGGGGCAGCCTGTACCTCTGCGCTACGTTAGGCGACGGCAGGTGGTCTATTATCATAGCCAGCACCACGTCCTCTATCGGGGCCACTTCCTGCAGCTTCTTTATCCCCTCCTCTCCCTGTGAGCTGTACTCGAAGACCTGCTTGAAGTTGACGTTGTTCTTTACCATGATGTGCTTCGACACAGCCCACCTGTCATACGCGGATCCGAACGCCACGCTGCCGTTCTCCACGCTGACGTTCCACTTGCCCACGAACTCCTCGGGGCAGTAGTTGTCGATAAGCTTGTTTATGTCGTTGATCAGGTTGAGGAGTCGCTCGAACGTCTGCTCAGGGGTGAGCCTGAGCTCTGTAAGCAGCCTGTCCACCTTGTTGACGAAAAGAACGGGCTTGGCCTTCTCCTTAAGCGCCTGCCTCAATACGGTCTCGGTCTGCGGCATGACGCCCTCTACCGGGTCCACTACAAGCACCACTCCGTCCACAGCCCTCATGGATCTGGTTACGTGGCCGCCGAAGTCTACGTGGCCCGGGGTGTCGATCAGGTTAATTATGTAGTCCTTGTCCTTGTACTCGAAGCCGAGCGAGATGTTGGCGGACTTTATCGTCATCCTCCTGTCCTTCTCTATGGCCTCGTAGTTGGTGTAGAGCACGTCACCTGACACGCTCTTGGATATCAGTCCGGCCTTGACGAGCAGCGAGTCCGTGAGCGTCGTCTTTCCGTGGTGGACGTGGGCAATTATCGCCATGTTCCTGATCTGGTCGATGTTGCTCATCAACCTAGATATTTCCTCAACTACCATCTCCTTCCTGACCATGATAACCAGCCATTTGTGTTTACTTGGCGCTCCTTGCCATGCGCTCTATCTCGTTCCTTCTCTTTATCGCATAGCTGTTGACGTCGAAGTTAGCGGCCATCGAGAGCTCGGTGGCTAGCGCCTGCGCGATCGTCTTCTTGGCGCTGAAAGAGCCGAGGACCGTTGCCATCGCTATGTTCCTGAGCGCGACGTCGAGCCTCCTGCTTGCGCTTATGTCAACCGCGACGTTGGAGGTTATGCCTCCGTACACCACCCTCGTGGTGTCCTCGATCGGGGCTGTCGCCTCAAGAGCGTTGATCAGGACCTGCAGCGGGTTCTTGCCCGTCTGCCTGTTTATGAGCTCGAACGATTCCTCCACTATCTTCATGACCTTGAGCTTCTTCCCCTGGAGCCTGCCCTTCGTCCTGATGACGTGGCCGCCGATCCTGCCTCCGGTTCCTCCCCTCATCAGGGTGTTCTCCAGTCTCTCCACTATGTTTATCTCGGCCTTGGAGAAGTCCTTCTGGCTTCCCCTCCTGTAAGTGGTGGGATACGCGATGGGCTTCAGGTTGACGTAGTTCTTCAGGCTCGGGTCGTGTATCTCGACGTTGTAGCTGTACTTGTCGAAGAGCAGGGTCTCGGGCCTGTTCTCCTCCGATGCGGCGGGGCCCTCTGCCTTCGGCGTGGGGGGCTTCCTCCTTGGCTTGGCCTGCCTTGCGGCAGCCTGCTGGGCCTCCGTCTCAGCCGCCGCCGGCTCCTCCTTCGCTACCTGAACTGTCTGCGTCTCTTCTGCCATGCAATCATTATCTCTTCGGCTTCTCCTTCTTTCCGGTCCTTATCATCTTGAGGTTCACTCCGTTTACCTCGACTACCTTGTACTTCATTCCCGGTATGCATCCCATCTGGCCCCTCTGCGAGCCTCCCATTCCCTCGATGGTGACCTCGTCGTGCTCGTCTATGAACCCGACTGAGCCGTCCCCGGGGACGAAAGCTCCAACGGTCTTGCCGTTCTTTATGAGCTGAACGCGGACGCACTTTATCTGCCCCGAGTGGGGTTGCTTCTGTCCGACCGCGAACTTCTGGAGCACGAGAGCCTTGGCCCTGGGCACGGTGCCCATTGGGTCGTACTTATCCTTTAGCTTGAACATCTTCCTCTTGAGCCACTTCTTGAGTAGCCTCTGGTGCTTCCTCTGCCTCACCAGTTTTCTTGCTGCGAATTCTCCGTTTGGCAATTAATCACTAATCTCAATATTTCTCGTCCAGTATCTTGGAGTTGCCCGGGCTTATCACCGAGACCGCTGATACCGAATACGGCTTCCCGCATATGGACCCCAGGTCCATTGAGTTGCCCTTTATCGTCAGAACACGTATGTTGGCTATCTTGGCGAGGTGCATCAGGTCCTCGATCGTCTCCTTCTTGTTGTTGGAGGCTATCACAACGACCTTGGCCTTGTCGGACTTTATCGACTGCTCCACGCTGTTTATGCCTATGGCTGTATCGCCGCTGTCTACAGCTAGACGTATATCATTAGCCAAATCAGCCAAATGAATCACTTTAACTTGAGAAATTGCCAGCAGAAGCTGTCAATTAGAAGTATTTAGATATTAGCAGGCAAAGGTATTTATACGTTATATTGCGTTATCTGACAGTATTCTGCTGGTGTTACGATGCGAGAGACAAGGGCCCAATCCGCTATGGAGTACCTGATGACCTACGGCTGGGCCATACTGATAATAGCCGTGGTGCTCGCAGTTCTGTTCACCCTTGGGGTATTCAACGCAGGCACATACGGGGGGAGGGCGCATGCCGGTTCCTGCACAGTCCAGAGGCCCTATGGCCCCAACACCACCCAGCTCGTAAGCTTGAGCGGGGTATGCAACGGGCAGCTGCCGCAGTTCGTGGGCAGCTTCCTCACCAACCGCAACATCTCGATTTCCAGCCTGTCGGGGCTTGGCACTGGCCAGGTCACCTTCACCGCATGGGTGAACGTGGAGACAGGGGCAGCCAGCGGTGAGAGGCTCCTGAGCGTCGGAGAGACATCTGGCACAGGATTCTTCGTGGTAGTGCCCTCCGGATCCAGCACCGTAAGGTTCTGGGTAAACACGGCAGCAGGGGTAAATGATGCGGACGCCTCCTTCCCAGGATACGGGAGGTGGATGTTTGTCTCAGGAACGTACAACGGCGCATCGATAGTGGCCTACGAAAACGGCACGGCAGGGACGCCGACCAGCGTCTCCTCCACCATGAACACCCCGACCAGCGGCACGTCCATAGGCTCGAATAACGCAGGCCTGTACTTTTGCAACTGCCTCATATCGAACATTCAGATATACAACACCGCCCTCACTGCAAACGACATAAAGGCGATATACCTGGAGGGGATAGGCGGGTCGCCAATAAACCTCCAGAATCTAGTGGGTTGGTGGCCGCTGAACGGAGATGCGGTTGACTACAGCGGCAACGGGGACAACGGCGCGATATCAAACGTCATCTGGACATCCCAGTGGACCAACGGATACGTACAGCCCTGATTATCTCTGCACCACTGAGTTGCATCCCGCAGGCTGGTTGAAGTTGCTGCTCAGTATCAGCCTTAGGTATCCGAGGTAGGGT
>JAGWGP010000017.1 GCA_028867285.1 Microcaldota archaeon
TAGGGATTGGTCCAAGATAGCCAGGGACACCCAGAGGATGGTGCTCGAGACCATACTCAAGGAGGGTGACGCGCAGAAGGCCGCCACCATAGTCAAGGACGTGGTCGCCAGGCTGAAGGGCGGCGAGGTCCCGCTGAGCGACGTGGTGATAAGCACCCAACTCAGGAAGGGTCTCGCTGGATACGACATCAAGTCCCCGGAACTGGCTGCGGCGAAGAAGGCGGTGGAGTCGGGCTTCAGGAAGAAGGAGGACGTGGAGCACACGGTCATCGGGTACATAATAACGAAGCACGGAAGCACCATCTCGGACAAGGCCGAGCTGGAGGGCATGGCGACCGACTACGACCCTGATTACTACATAAACAAGCAGGTCATACCAGCGACCATGAGGATACTGAAGGAGCTCAACTTCAATGAGGAGGAGCTGAAGGGGCTCGGCAAGCAGAACAAGCTGTAGGTTTTTGCATGGAAGACAAAGAATTGAAACTGATGAAGGAGGTCGGCGCCGCATCAAAGGAGGCGATGCTCAAGGCAAGGGACATGATAAAGCCCGGGGCGAGGATACTCGACGTGGCCGAGGCCGCGGAGAAGTTCCTTAGGGACAAGGGATACGGCCTCGCGTTCCCCATCAATCTCTCGATAAACCAGCAGGCAGCGCATTTCACGCCCACGCTTAACGACGACTCGGTCTTCCCCGAGGGCGCGGTGGTCAAGATAGACTTCGGCGCGGAGAAGGAGGGGTTCCTGAGCGATGGCGCCATCACCCTCGATATCTCAGGCAGAAACGCGAAGATGGTCGAGGCCGCGACCATGGCCCTCGACAACGCGATAAGCCACGTCAGGGCCGGCGCAGAGGTCTGCAAGATCGGCGGCGTGATAGATGAGACGATAACTAGGATGGGATTCAAGCCAGTGAAGAACCTAGGCGGCCACGGCGTCGAGGAGCACGACCTCCACGCAGGGATATTCATACCAAACTTCGACAACCGCGACGACACGGTCCTGGAGGAGGGCGAGGTAATAGCCATAGAACCCTTCGTCACCGACGGCAGGGGCTTGGTGGTGAACAGCGACGCATGCGAGATATACAGCTATCTCGGCGGCGTCTCGCTGAGGTCTTCCGATTCTAGGAAGCTTCTCGAGTACATAGATTCGAACCATCCGACCGAGCCATTCGCGGTGCGATGGCTCTCCAATGTCATAGACTCCAAGTTCAGGCTTTACGCGGCCGTTGGCGAGCTGGTAAGGGCCGGAGCGATAGAGCCGCACAACGGACTGATCGAATCAGGGAACGGGATGGTCACCCAAGCCGAGGCTGAGCTTCTTGTACAGAAGGACGGGTGCGAGATAATCACCAAGTGACTACTCGCACTTGGTGTAGCCGCAGCTGTGGCAGGTTATGCAGCCGTTCTCGTTGACCAGGCTCTTCTCGCTGCACTTCGGGCACAGCCCCATGGGCGGCGCATCCCTTCCCCCGGCAACTGAACCAGAGTGCTTCATCGGCGAGTACTCCTCCTTGGACGACAGCGCCGCCGGCGGCGCGTCGGCTGCCAGCGTGACCTCGAGCTTCTTGTTTAGGTTCGCCTGCCCGGTCGCCATCTCCAGTGCCTTGCCTATCGCGTCCGGCACGCTGTAGAGCTTGAGCCCGTGGTCCCACATCACCGCGTTGGACCTTATCCCCTTCAGGCTGGATATCACCTCGTTGGCGTCTCCACCTCCCTGCAGGTACTTGCTTATCAATCGCCCAATGGCCTCGCAGTAGCTCTTCTCCTCGCTTCCTGCCTTGCCGAGCTCTATGAACACCTCCCTTATCTTGTCAGGGTCGAAGTTGGCTGTCAGGTACAGCGTTCCCTGCGGCACCTCCAGCCTTATGGTCTTGCCCACCATCATCTGGGGCCTCCTCCACTCCTGCTGCTGCTTTGCCGGGACGGCCCTGCTCTCCGCCTCCTTCTGCTTCTCGTCGGTTATGAGTATGCCCTCTCTCGAGCCCTCCCTGTAGACCGTTATGCCCTTGCACCCGGCCTTCCACGCCTGGAAGTAGATTTTTCCCACCTCTTCCACGCTCGCCGAGCTGGCAAGGTTGACAGTCGATGATATCGCGCTGTCTATGTGCCTCTGGATGACTCCCTGCATCTTGACCCTGAACTCCGGAACTATCCTGTGCGCGGGCACGAAATACTCCGGCAGCTCCTTCTCGTCCGTTATCCCGGAGCTTGCCATGAACTCCGAAACGAGCGGGTGGTACACCTTGAAGTACTCCTGGCTCAGCGACTCGGACCTCCTGGTGTAGCTGAACGCGAATATCGGCTCTATGCCGCTCGATGTCCCTGACAGCACAGCCCCGCTGCCTACCGGGGGCACAGTGAGTATCGCCACGTTCCTCAGGCCGTACTCCGCTATCTTCTCCTGGGTGTCGGCATCGAGCCCCTTCACGAAAGCCATGCTCAGGTGCTTCTCCTTGTCGAACATAAGGAACGAGCCCTTCTCCCTAGCTATCTCCGAGCTCTCGTCGTAGGATGTCCTCTTTATGTTGTTGAACAGGCTGTCAGCGAAAGCCAGAGCCTGGTCGCTGTCGTACTTTATCTTGAGCTTGGCGAACATGTCGGCGAGTCCGGTGACCCCGAGCCCTATCCTCCTGCTGTCCTTGCACGCCTGAGTCTGCTCGGGCAGGGCGTGCTTCTCCATGTTGTAATCTAGGACGTTGTCCAGGAAGCGCACCGCGTACCTTACCGTCTTCTCCAGCAGCTTCCAGTCCATAGCCGCCTTGTCGGTGAACGCATCTGTGACGAACGCAGAGAGGTTTATGCTTCCCAGGTCGCATGCCCCGTATGGCTGCAGAGGCTGCTCGCTGCACGGGTTGGTGCCTATGACGCTCATCCCGTTGTACTCGCTTGGCGAATATCTCTTAACAGTGTCCCAGAATATGAGCCCCGGCTCCGCCCAGTCCCTTGCCGACTGGACCAGCTCTATCCAGAGGTCCTTGGCCCTGACCTTCCTCTCTATCTTGCCCACTACCTCGTTGTCGTACCTGAGCGTGAAGTCCTTGTCAGCCTCCACCGCCTTCATGAACTCGTCGGTAACCCTCACGCTGATGTTTGCGTACCTCACCGACTTTATGTTCCTCTTGACCGTTATGAAATCGAATATGTCCGGGTGGTCGACGCTCATCGTTATCATCAGCGCCCCCCTCCTTCCGCTCTGACCTATTGTGTGGGTGGTCTCGCTCATTATGTTCATGAACGACACGGCTCCCGTAGACTTGACCGCGGAGTTGTTCACCGGGCTTCCCCTCGGCCTCAGCACTGATATGTCGGTTCCCACCCCTCCACCGTAGCTGTAGGTCCTAGCCGCCTCCTTGCACCAGTCGAATATCGCCTCAAGCGAGTCCCTCTTCACCGGTATTACGTAACAGTTGAGCAGCGTAGACTTCCTCTTCTGCCCAGCCCCGAACATGATCCTGCCTCCGGGGACGAACCTGAAGTCCCCAAGCAGCCACCTGAACTTCTCCTCCCACTCCTTCCTCTTCTCCGGGGTCACCTCGACGCTCGAGAGCTCATAGGCAAGCCTGTTCCACATGTCCTCCGGCGTCTTCTCCATTATGGATCCGTCCGACTCCTTCAGCGCGTACTTCTCATAGAATACCCTGGCCCTTATCTCGTCCTCCTTGAAGAAGTCCAAGGTCTCGGTTGGTATGCTTATTACGGCCTCTTTTCCAGCAGTTGCCCCAGTCGCGGTTTCCCCCTCCATTGTTATCATCCCACAGTTTTTAAGCAAGAGTCAACATAGCGAATAGAACCAGATACGTACGTCGCACACACTCGTTTGGCCGCCATCAGATTACCACCCTATTACGCTGTTGGCTCTAGTTTATTTCAGGCAAGCTTTAAATAGCGGACGCAGCCTCCGTTTTATCAATATCCAACCCGAAAAATTCTGGAGTATTTAAATCTGATTATGGCTTTCCTTGACAAGAAATGCAGAGTCCGAAAACTCCGGATTACGCCTTCGCGTTTATGACGTCGCAGCCGTTGAGGAAATCCTGTCTGAGGCTGCCCCAGGCCTGCCTGTAGGTCAGGTGCTCGGATTTGTCGACGTTTGAGAAGAGCCATGAGGAGAAGTGCCCGTCCTTGAGGTCCATGCTCGCGACCTCCTGTATGTCTATGTTCCTTACGCTTTTCCATTTGGAGGACTTAGCCGCCATGTACTCCTCCTTTATGTCAGGCTTGTTGAGGAGCACCATGCCGCCGGTGACCGCCTTGTAGGTCTTCCATGAATGGGCAGAAGAGAATGATGCGATGATGATAGCCTTGGCGCGGAGCACTGCCTCCTGTGCCTCAAGCCCGCTCAAGTCGTGGCCGTTCATGGCCAGCTTGTGTATGCTTCCGGCCAAGATATCGTGTGTTGTCAGGTTATACTTTATCGGCATACCCGGTCGCGCCCACTTACGCAAGAACGTACTTGCGAATCCTCATCTCCGTAAGTATATTGAACAATTAACTATATAAACCTGTTTTCACAATTAGCTTGTGCGAGTTGATTCAGATGGGGCTGTTCAGCATATTCGGAAAGAAGGACGTCACCGACGACATAACGAAGTCGGCGCCTTTCAGGCTGACCTCGGAACTTGTTCCTTACAAACTTTACGCCAACAAGAGCAGCAGCGCATCGCTGATGGTCCGCGTGAAGAACCTGACGAACGAGGTGGTGCTCACCTCCGTTGTGGCCGAGGTCCCCGCAAGCATATCCTTCGACCAGATGGGCATGAACAAGCAGAGGGAGATACGCGTTGGCGAGCTAGGCCCTCAGGAGGAGAAGCAGGTGAGGTTCGACGTCTACAGCGGCTTCAAGTCCGAGAAGGGCGAGTACACCATGACACTCACGGCCATCGCCCACTACAGGGACTACGGCCACGTGCTCAATGCGGTCAAGAAGAGGGCGACGCTCAACGTCGTCTGATCACTGCTCCTTCGGCTCCGGCGGCTTCTCCTTCTTCTGTTCCGCGGTGTTCATCAACGAGTAGATGCTTGATATCATCTCCGCTATCTTTGCACCCGTCTCAGTCAGCCTTATCTTCTTTATCTTTCCGTGCTTCTCGCTCTCCGTTATCCCCAGGCGCTCGCACTCGTTTATCAGGTTGCAGGCGTGGACATACGTCGTGTCTGTGGCCTTCGCGAGCGATGATATGTACCAGCTCTGCGTGCCGTCCCTAAGCGCAAGCAGGATGCGTATATGCTTGTTCTTGAACAGGATGTTCTCCATATCGGCGCCCACTTCCGTTAATAGGTATTTAAACCTGACTATCTAAATACGAACATAGCAATATTAATTTGTTTCGATTGTAATACTAGCGCGACTAAAAGGTGAAAGAATGGTAAAATTCATCATTGCCAAGCAACTGGTAGGGAAGAAAGTAATCACCAGCGACGGATACGACCTGGGAAGGTTCGTTGACGCGGTGATCAGCGAGGTAACTGGAAAGATAAGCGAGATAATGGTCGAGCCGAATCTGGACAGCTCATTCGCCAACAAGGTCAAGGCGGACGACGGAATGATAAAGATCCCCTACGACGCTGTCATGGCAGTGAACGACTACATGATAATCGACAGGAAGAACATAGCCTAATCTTGCGAACTTCCTACGCAAGTACCTGAACCCGTTCGGTGGTTATCGTTATCTTGTGCGGCGGCGACGAGGCTGGAAGGGGCGCTATACTGGGTCCCCTAGTGATAAGCCTGGTCTCCATAAAGAAGACCAGCCTGCACAAGCTCTCCGAGATTGGGGTCAGGGACTCCAAGATGCTGCCCGACAAGAGGAGGAGGCTTCTCTACAACGAGATAGTCAAGATAGCGGACGACGTGAAGGTGGACCGCATCCTCCCCAGCGAGATAAACGAGGCCATGAAGAGCAAGATCTCGCTCAACGAGCTCGAGGCTATAAGGTTCGCCAGGCTGTTCGACACGATGGACGGGGACGTCGATGTTGTGTACCTCGACTCGCCAGATGTCGCACCTGAGAAGTTCGGCGTAAGGTTCAACCTCTCATCCTCCAAGCCGACCAAGGTTGTCGGGGTAAAGTCCGACATGCGCGGAGTGAGGTGCACCAGGATAATATCTGAGCACAAGGCGGACACGAGATACCCTATAGTCTCCGCGGCAAGCATAATAGCCAAGGTGACCCGGGACAAGGAGATAGCGAAGATAGAGCGCGAGCTCAAGATGCCCATAGGGTCCGGCTATCCCGCCGACCAGGAGACCATAGGCATGATAAGGGAGAACCTGAAGAACGACAAGCTCAAGGAGTACATAAGGGAGTACTGGTCCACCCTAGACCAGATAAAGCAAAAGAAGCTCAATTTCTGACTTACACGGCAATTATTAATTGTTGTCCCCTGAATATATGCTATACACGGTGTATTGACCTGGAGAGAACCGCAAAGGCCCAGTCCGCCATGGAGTACCTCACCACCTACGGGTGGGCGATACTGATAATGGCTGTGGTTACCGCCATCCTCTACCTGTACTCCACAACACCATCAACCGTGGTTCCTACGTCTTGCGTGTTCATAAGCGGCGTGTACTGCAACGCGATGGTGATCGGGACAAACACGATCACCCACGCCACCACAGTGGCGCTGTTCCTAACCAACTCACAGCCATATCCATTGGCCAGCCCCTCGATATACGCGCAGCTCAACGGCGCCAACACCACGCAGGCATCATGCTCTCCCAACTACGTGATACAGGCAGGGTCCATGGTCTGCGTGCTCAACCTGCCCACCAAGACCTCGCTAGGCCAGTTCCTGGCAGGGAAGCTATACCTCGAGGCAACCTACTGCGGCATCAACACAAACTACTCCAGGTCCAACCTCTGCAGCGGCGCGCCCAAGGAGACCTATTCCGGAAGCTTCACCTCGCACGTGGAGCCTCTGATAAATACAAACACCACGATAACGCTCACTGCACAGAACTCGACGCAGCTGGCCAACAACGCCAAGGACCCGCTGATAGCAACGGTCAAGCTCCTCGGATATCCGCTCTCCGGGGCAACAGTGAACTTCACCGCCAACGTGCCCGGATACTCCATCAGCCCCAACTATACAACCACCAACTCCACGGGCAAGGCGCTCAGTTATATCTGGGGCACAACCGCCGGCAATGTGCTTGTTACAGCGACATATGCCGGAGTTTCCGCAAACACAACCATACACTTTGCGCCAGCTTTCAACGTAAAGTTCAACATAAACTTTCCCTACTGCTCCAGCGCCGGCCAGATAATAACCATAGACGGGGTGTCCTACACCTGCTCCCAGCTCAGCTCGTCCACGTTCTCCTGGTCATCCGGCAGCGTTCACTCTTGCAATCTCAACAACCCTCTCACGGTTAATTCGTTGGTGAGGGGCCAGTGCAGCATGACGTCTGGCACCCCGGGTTCCTGCACCGCAAGCTCCAACACAACTATCAACATAAACTGCACATCGCAGTACTTCCTCACGATGTCCGCCAGCCCCTCCAGCGCAGGCAGCGTGTCTCCTACGAGTAATTGGTACAACCAGTCATCTGTAGTGGGGATAAACCAGGTCACCAACTCCGGCTTCATGTTCAACGGATGGACAGGCACCGGCACGGTTTCATACACCGGTGCGTCCTCATCAGCATCGGTCACCATGAACTCCCCTGTCAGCGAGACATCCTCGTACGTGACTAACGTGGTGTTCACAGAATCGGGCCTCCCAGGAGGCACCTCGTGGTCCGTGACACTCAACGGCAACACACTCTCCTCGACCGGAAGCTCGATAATCTTCGGCAACCTTGTTCCTGGAAGCTACCCGTGGTCAACTAACGGGATATCGTGCGGCACCGGATGCCAGTACACGCCCTCGTCTTCCTCAGGCTCCGTATCCACGGCATCTGGGTCTGCAAGCAAGCCCCTCTCATACGCCACGCAGTACTATCTTACGATGTCCGCAGGCACCAACGGTGCCGTCTCCCCATCCAGCGGATGGCAGAACTCTGGCAACGTGGTGACGATAACCGGCAACCCCAACTCAAACTATGTATTCAGCACCTGGGCCGGAAGCGGAACTGGCTCATACAGCGGAACCACCAACCCATCCACAGTTACGATGAGCGGTCCCATATCCGAGACAGGCAGCTTCGTGTTCCAGACAATATATAACTCGCAATGCGGCAGCTACTCTGGCGACCTTGTGTACTCCTCATCAACCACCCTTACGTGCAACACCGTGGCATCCAACTCGATAACGATAAACAGCGGCGTTACTGTCAACGAGAATGGCTTCTATCTCGAGGCAAACAACACCTTTACAAACGCAGGCACCATTACTGACAGCAAGAGCGGCGGCTCAGGCGGCGCAGGGGGCCAGGCTGGCACATATTATAACACCCCTCCAGGCGCGGGTTCTGGAGGCTCGGGCTCTGCCGGAATAATCAGGACCAGCAAGTATCTCAGCACCACGCTGACCGGAGGCTCGGGCGGATCAGGCACAGGCGGCACCGGATACGGAGGCGCCGGCGGTGCGTGCGACAGCATATATGGCGACAATGAGCCTGGTGCTCCCGGCGCATCAGGCGGCAATGGCGGTGGGATAGTCGAGATATACGCTGGCAACTTCATAAACACCGGAGTTATCAATGTTGCAGGCCAGTCCGGTGCAAATGGAAATAACGGCAACAATGGCTACACCACAACCGGGGGCTGCGGATGTGGGCTATGCACGTTCGGCTCGTACTGCTACGCATCTGCCGGCACCAGCGGCACCGGAGGTGGGAAGGGAGGCAATGGCGGAACAATCTTCATTGGCTACAGCAACACCCTGACCATAGGCACAACCAACACGCTTGCGGGTGCGGGAGGATCGGGGAGCAGCGGCGGCAGCGGGCTGTGCCTCCCAAGCGGTTCCTCTGGACCTGCCGGCACCGCTGGAAGCCCGGGCAGCCTGATAACAAGGTCGTGGTCCCATTAAAACCCATCCGATCCAAAATGAAATCACGTGATCAATCTGGATAAAAAATTGGTTTTAGGGCTTGTGCTGCTGATCGCAGCTGTGGCTTCCGCCGGTTACTGGTACTTGCACACGCAGCACCAGCCCAAACAGCTCACCCTTGCGGAATTTTTTGTGCAAAATCCGAACATTACGCTAGACGCATTTGCCAACTTCATAGAGCCAAGGCTCGGCGACGTGCCTGCGCTGAACGCAAGCTACTACAACGTCGAAGGATACCAGATAGTGAACGGTACAAAAACCGGCGTAAACTTCTCTATGGTGATGAGGAAGTTTTACGATAACTATACGGTTTACACTACCAACTCCGTGCGCAATACGAGGTCCGTAATACTGACCCTCAATGGCACCCTGCGCGGAGGCTTCATATGCTCCCAATCCCCGCTCGCTTTCACCCTGCCCAACGGGACCTCCATAGGCAAGGGGGAGTTCGTATGCAGCGGCAGGGAGGGGCTGGTGGGTGCGGCCGAGGATGCCGTATACTACCCATTCGTAGACACCATAGGGCTGTCGGGCGCCAACACTACCAGTACGGGTTTCATGTCAAACATAACAGTCATCTCAGGCAATGTATCCTATGCTGGTGACATATGCACGCTCACCAGGTCGGAATATGTCGTAGTAACCTCATATCCCTTAATGGGTGTCGGCACCGCAAGGTACCAGACGCGCGGCAACCTGACCCAGTGCATGTCCAACAAGTATTACGCCGTCCTCTTCAGCAGGTTCGTGGGCACCTCAAACGACACCCTCCCCGAGTTCGCCAACGGCACTGTAAGTATGGTCGACCTGACTAATGTCTACACATTCTACCAGACAAACGCCAGCTCCATAAACGGCAACGTGAATCCCGACGAGTTCAAGTTCCTGCCTGGCCCCATTGCACAGCCCCCTACCTGATGCCGTCATCCAAGCCGCGCCAGCCCAGACAAGGGATTTATTACTTAGCACACCATTACTACCTGGATCTGTGGCGCAACTTGGACAGCGCGCCTGGCTTCGGACCAGGCGGTTGCGGGTTCAAATCCCGCCAGATCCGTAAATATCGCTCTTTAGATGTTGCTGAAGTGCGTTTTTATCCACACCGAGTACAGCGCACGCTATCATTGATCTAAAATAAAAATAAATCGCGCTGCGTCCGCAGCGCCAGGTAGGGGATTACAGCTCTCCTACCCTTCTCTTCTGCTCGCGCTTGAGCCTCTTCCTCCTCTTCTTGAGCCACTTCCAGCGCATCCTTCCCTTCTTTTTCCATTTCCTTGGTATGCTTCCCAGTATAACACCTTTTCAACTTCGTAAAAGCATTAGATATTTAAGCGCTCCATATTAAATAGCTAATGGTATGCCTCCGCAAAGGGCTGATTTTCCATGCACAAGTTCATAATCGCGTATATAGTCGCCATCATAATAATGATAGTCGTGGTCTACGTGGAGACCGGGTTCAACTTCAACAAGGTCGTGCCCCTTAAGACGACCTCCACCACCTCCCTACCCTCATCGAGCACGACAACGATCCAGGGTTCCGGCGGCGGAGGCAACGGCACATTCATAGGCACGTGTGACACTCTCTATCTCTCAACGCAGTACAACAACGCGAGCCTCTCAGAAGAGTGTGCATCATCCGGCGGGCTCTACGGCATATGGGTCGCCGCGGGCAGCAGCGGCTCGGAGACGGTGACCATAAAGGGCGCAGACGGCAAGTACTACCTATCGCAGACCGCGCAGTACAACTGCACAACCTTCTATGACAACCTCACCCTCCCATCGCAGGACTACAACGTCACCCTGAAGACGGGCCTGGGGGGCGGCTCGTGCGGAAACGCGCTAATCAAGATAAACAGGACGTCAACACCCCCGCAGCAGATATACAGCGACGTGTACAACGGCAACTTCTCCACGGGGACATATCTGGGCTGGAGCCCAACGAATCCGGGATTCGGCACAGCGCCGCTAAACATAACCTATGCTGACCAGTCCAACGTGAACTGCTACGTGGGGCAGCCGTGGTCGGGCTACTCCGGCGCATACTTCGCCACCAACTACAACTGTGGTCTCCAGGCTGCTGCGGGCAACCTCAGCTCGAGCCTGTTCTACATAAGCGCCACAAAGCCGTTCCTGAACTTCAGGATAATAAGTCCATCGAGCGCCACGCTTTACGTGATGGTCATGGGCAACAATGGACAGCCGCTCGCGACAGCGCACTACAACACCTTCAACTACACAGCATCCGGCAACGCTGCGACCACCTTCAGGAACGCCAGCATACCGCTCTCCGCGTTCGTGGGCCAGCCCGTAAGGATCAAGATAGTTGCAGGCAGCACAAACCAGCAGACCTACATAGCTGCGGGAGACTTTGGGCTCGCTGCAAGGCCTGTCCAGACCCCCAACATACTGGTTAACCTGACGTTCAACACCACCTGATTCCATGGAGGGTATAGCGAAGCAGAAGGTCCCAGGGGGCAAGCTTCTAATCGTCAAGGTTCGCTATGCGGAGAGGATAGAGGAGGTCAAGATACTCGGGGATTTTTTCATATACCCTGAGAGCGCGGTCCAGGAGATTGAGGCCGGCCTGAACGGCATCGATGCGACCTCGTCCGAGGAATCGGTCGCTGAGCTGGTTGGGCAGATATCGAAGAGGTGCAACGCTGAGATGATTGGCGTAAACCCCTCCGCCATAGCACAAACCCTGAGGGCGGCGATGGGATGAGGTGGAGGATAATAGAACTGGAGACCCGCGACGCATGCCTAAACATGGGGATAGACCAGGCGATATCCGAGGGAATTGCCGAGGGCAGCTCCGATCCTACAATCCGCTTCTACAAGTGGCATCCCAGCGCCGTCTCCATCGGCTGCTTTCAATCGATGAACGACGAGGTTGACGTCCAGAAATGCAGGGAGGAGGGAATCGGCTACGTGAGAAGGCGGACCGGCGGGGGCGCGGTGTTCCATGACGAGAACGGGGAGATCACGTACAGCGTCATAGCCCCCGAGAGGGAGATGCCAAGGGGCATAATAGACAGCTACAGGCTGATATGCGGATGGATAATAGACTCGCTTGCAACACTGGGGATCAGCGCCTCGTTCGCCCCCATAAACGACATAGTGGTCAACGGCAAGAAGATATCGGGCAACGCGCAGACCAGGAGGGACGGGGTGCTGCTCCAGCACGGCACAGTGCTCTACAACCCTGACATAAGGCGAATGTTCTCCCTGCTCAAGGTCGACAACGCAAAGCTCTCGGACAAGGCGATAAGGAGCGTGGAGGAGAGGGTCACCAGGGTCACCGATTACGCGAAGGTGTCCCAGGATGACCTGTACAAGGCGATGCTGAAGGGGTTCACCGGCGGCAAGGAGCACTACATCGGAGGGCTCAGCGATAAGGAGATGAAGGCCGCATTGCAACTCTCAAAGGAGGTCTATGGCTCCGACGGCTGGAACTTCTCCAGGTAGTCACTGGCTCTTTACCATCGCGCTTATGAAGTGCTCACCAGCCTTGTAGGAACTCCTCACGAACGGGCCCGCAGCGGCATACTTGAAGCCCATCTCTAAAGCTCTCTTCCTGAAATGCTCGAACCTCTCAGGATGTACGTACTCCTTGAGCTCGGCGTGCCTCTCGCTCGGCCTCAGGTACTGGCCTATGGCGACGAAATCCACGCCAGCTTGCCTCAGGTCCGCCAACGCCCCCAGCACCTCCTCCTCGGTTTCACCCATGCCTAACATCAGTGCCGACTTGGTGTACCTCCTCGGGTCGATCCTCTTGACGCCTTCAAGCACCTCTAGTGATTGCCTGTACGCGGCCCTCCTGTCCCTGACCCTTTCCGACAGCCTCTCTACAGTCTCTATGTTGTGCCCCACCACATCGGGCTTGGCGTCGACCACCCTCCTGAGGCACTCCGCATCCCCCCTGAAATCCGGAATCAGCACCTCTACCAGCGTATTCGGGTTCAGTTTCTTTATCTCCTTGACGCAGCTGGCGAAGTGCGATGAGCCCTGGT
Source organism: Microcaldota archaeon (assembly GCA_028867285.1). Lineage (GTDB taxonomy): Archaea > Micrarchaeota > Micrarchaeia > Micrarchaeales > Micrarchaeaceae > JAGWFU01. Next base: position 13,016 of record JAGWGP010000017.1, read on the forward strand.
CCTCAAGGTCGTCCCTGCACACCGATGTTATCACTATGTAAGAAAGGCCCCACTTCTTTACCACGTTGGCCAGCTTGATCGGCTCGAGCGGGTCAACAGAACTTCCCTTTGCGCTCTTCGATACTGCGCAGAACCTGCATCCCCTTGTGCAGAGCTCCCCCAGCACCATGAAGGTAGCGGTGCCTGTGCTCCAGCAGTCCGTTATGTTCGGGCAGTGGGCCTCTACGCATACAGTATGGAGGTTGTAGGCGCTTATCGTCTCCTTTATCTCTGCGTACTTCTCTGTGGAGACCGGCCTTATCGCCAGCCACTCCGGCTTAGCCATGATTACACTATTATCCTTAATCCACACCACATTTATAGCCGTTGCGATGGACCCTAAGCAAATTCACGCAAAGTTTTATAATAACTGAATGTATAAGAATAACCGTGCGTAGGATGCCGAAAGCCCAATCTGCAATGGAGTACCTGACCACGTACGGGTGGGCGATACTCATAGTGGGCATCGTCACCGCCATACTGTATCTCTACTCAACGACCCCCACCACTGTCGTGCCGACCTCATGCATCTTCGTGACCGGCGCTTACTGCAACGCGATAGTAGTGGGTGCGAATCCCGTGACACATGCAACTACGGTTGCCCTCTTCCTTACCAATTCACAGCCTTACCCTATAGCTAA
>JAGWGP010000018.1 GCA_028867285.1 Microcaldota archaeon
CATACCAAATATCCTGCTGGGAAATTCCTTGGGCGGAAACGTAAAGGCCCCGCAACAAAGTGCTTCATGCTTGTCTCATTTGGCGAAAAAAGCTTTTTATACTGGGGCATGCTTGCATTAACGTTGATCAAGATGGTTAACGGGTCATCGCGCTACGGCGGGCTTGCAGGGGCGCTGATAGTTGCCGCGGCAATTTCGCTCACGGCTTCTGTATTGGTGGCCCAGCACCTGTATCTCAACTACAGCCTCAACAACAACTACATAAGTGACCTCGGAGTGGGGAGTACGGCACCCATATTCAACACAACCATAATCTTTTTTGGGGCCCTGCTGGTTCTGGCCGCGCTCGTTATGCTCATGTCAAGGCAGCGGTACCGCGCGCTCGCATTCCTTGTCGCAGGCATAGGCGGCATGTGCGTCGGCCTATTTCCCGAGACAACAGGCCTGCCGCACATAATTGCAGCCACAGTTGCTTTTGGGAGCGTTTCAGTTTCCGCTCTGGGCTTTACGAAAGTCTTCAAGGGCAAGGCCGTGTACTACACCCTTGCATCCGGCATACTTGGCCTCGCCATAATCCTCCTCTTCATACCCCAGCTTCTCGGTGTACGCATAAACATCGGGTTAGGCAAGGGAGGGTTTGAGGAGATACTCTTCTACAACGAGGTAATATGGGCACTGGTCGTTGGGGCGTCAATCCTGCTGAAGAGGATCTGATTCCTACGGCAGCGTCCTTATGTAAGTAAGGTTCGCTGTGCTGCTTATCGAGCTCTCGTTGACCGAGATGTGCCCCCTGCCCTGCGGCGCGCTGAGATACACGTACATAGTAAGCGGTATCCAGTAGTTGTTGGATATGCATGTCTGGAAGGTTCCGTTCCAGTCCTCGCTCGCACTCAACGGCGTTATCGTCCCGTTTATGAACGTGCACGGCATTCCGTTCCACTCGCTCTGGTAGTAAGAGGTGTAGTTGACGTTGGTTATCTGGTCTATCTGCGTGAACTCAAGGTTTGATACCGCGGTCATGTTGAGTCCTCCAACGTAGTTCGTGTTCTTGCACAGCGGCTGGCCATTCATGCCGCCAAGTATGGCGCCTATGTTCGTGCCCTCTATGGCGCTTACGTTCAGGTTGGTGCACACGAATGTCCCGTTGGTCAGGTTGGCGTACACAACCCGTATGTTGCCGTAAGGCGATAGGTCAGTGACGTTAAAGTCGAACTTGTTCTGTCCAGCGTATTTCGCCGATGTTATCCTTACAGGGGAGCCAAATGTCGCAAGGAACGATACCCCTCCGGAGCCCACCTCGGCCTTTATGTCCCCGCTGTATGCCACCGTGGCCTGCGGTATGTAATTGATATACTGTTGGCTAAGGTTTGAGAGCGCTATGAACACGTTGCCCTGGTTAGCCTTTATGGCCTGCGACATCTGCGGTATTACGGTGCCGTTGGTCTTAGGCAGCTGCGGAGGGCTGGAGTTTATGTGCGAGGAGCTCTGGTACTGGTAAGCGGCAACGGCGCCACCTCCGACCACTATGACGATAGCCGCTATCACGCCGAGCAGCTTGCCCAGCCCCATCCCTGCTATTACACCCACGGCAGCCACTTGACCACCATTGGTATTGGGCGGGCGGATTTAGAAGCCTTTCGCCGCTTAGGCGAAGAGGGCGTTCCTGCCATTACCTATTGGGTATTCCAAGTCAGACCTGTTCTCTTCCTTCCTCAGGTACTCAATCTGCTTTATCTTGGACTGGATGGCAGCCTTAACCTGGTTCGGAGTATCCTTCCCCTCTAGGAGGTTCTCCAGCTGCTCCTTTGTGAAGTCGGCCTTGTTCACAACACGTATCATCTTCTCCGTCCTTTCCTCCTCGGTGTTGCCCCTTATAGACCTGAATATCGTGGCCTGGGCCTCATGCTCAGGGGTCTTATTTATCCACTGTATAATCTCCAACGTCGCATTCATCTTGTTGTTTGATTTCTCCATGAGTTCTTTACGATTTGGCCAATATATAAAGGGTTCGGTGCTCTCGGCAATCGCCGAAATTTCGGCTCCCTCACTTCCGCTATTCGTGCAATCTGCCGACGACAGCTATCTCCTCCTTGACACGAATTGGGCATAATAAGAGAGCGCGGCAAGCGTCTTCAGGTCCACGATCTTGCCCTCCTTGATCATCTGCAACGCCCTTGACAGCCTTACCTTGATTATGGTTATGTCCTCGTTCTTGTCCAGTGCCCTCTCCCCCTCCTTCAGCTCCGTTGCTATGTAGAAGTGGGCCCAGAGCTTGAGCGTGCCGGGGCTTTCCGCCAGCTTAGATACGAAACGCATCTTGCCCGCCCTGTAGCCGGTCTCTTCCTCGAGCTCCCTCTTTGCAGCATGCATCGGGGGCTCACCCTCCTCTATGTAGCCGGCGGGTATCTCATACAGGTACCTTCCGAATATCCCTCTGTACTGCCTCTCCAATATCACCGTATCCCTGCCCAATATCGGGAGTACTACGACTATGTCCCTCTTTGCCACGAAGTAAAGGAAGTAGTTTTTGCCCCTCTTGCGCACCCTTATCTTCTCTATCCTGAGCCACTTGTTTCGATACACTATGGACATAGTAGAGTCCTGGGCAAATGTATTATTAGCTATTGGCGTCACAAGACTTTTTCAAGGCCATTACCCAAACAAGATTTAAATAGCATTAACTGAAGTCGCAGATAACTATATATATTTCCCAGCGCGCGTTATCCATAGTGACTTAATGGACAAGCAAAAAACAAAAGGTGCTGACACAAAGCAACATATAGCTATAAACGAAACCTTGGGTCAGGGGCTCGATGTTTTCAAATCGCTCATTATAGAGAAGTTAGGAAAGGCAGATAAAAAGGTACATTGGGACACAGAAGAGCGACCGATTCCCGCCCCCATATTCCGCGATATGAGTGCAATAAGCGATGATAAAGTTACACAAATTATATCTTTTCCATCAAGGATGTACCATAATATGAACTACGACGTGGTGGTCTCTATATCTAATCCAAAAGGAGCAAGCGCAGTAGTCGATTTCCGCGGAACAAAAGAGACGTTATCATTCGAACTCACTATAATGATACCGCAAAAAACTCCAGACGTGTACACCAAATCACTTTATCTTGCAGCGGATGAATTCCCTGATAAAATGTCCCCCTTCGGTGCCGGGGAGAAATCCAAAACAGTAATACTACGTTCCAGCACTGGATTTAGTTTTTAGGTCAGCTTCCAGATTTCGTCAGTAGTCGTTAGCCTATGGCATACTTAAAAGAAGGCTTATATAAATCCACTAACTATTGCTTTCGTGATGCTAATATGGAGAACGAGGTTTGCACCGCGATAGGCACCCCGAACAAGGCGGTGGTGCTGTATTGGGGGAAGAGGGACTTCAACTTAAACCTGCCGCTGAACTCGTCCGCGAGCATGACCCTTGACGAGAACCTGAACACGAGGACCAGCGTCCTATTTTCGCCGAAGGTCGAGGAGGACACGCTCTACATAGACGGCAAGGAGCAGAGGATCGGGAGTAGTGCAGAGCGCAAGGTCAGTATCATCAAGTCCACACTGGACGAGATAAGGGGCCTATCCGGGATCAAGAGCAAGGCGCTCATAGTGTCCAGGAACAATTTCCCCCAGTCGGCAGGATTGGCATCCAGCGCATCCGGCGCGGTTACGCTGGTGTACGCTGCCGCAAATGCCGCCAATCTGAAGTTGGGCAAGAAGGAGATGTCCATAATGGTCAGGAAGATAAGCGGAAGCGGATGCAGGAGCGTCTTCGGCGGATTCTCCTCATGGATAAAGGGCCGCGCAGCCGACGGGTCCGACTCCTATGCCGAGCAGATTCAGGAAAGCACCTACTGGCCCGATGTTATAGACGTAATAGGCATGGTTTCTGCGGAGAAGAAGAAGATATCTACCGACGCCGGTCACATGATAACATCCAAGACGAGCATACTTATCAAAGCGAGGTCAACGCAGGCGGACAAGGATACTGAGACCATGTATGATGTCATAAAGAGGCGCGACTTCGAGAAGTTTGCGTACATAGTGATGCGCGATTCCAACAACATGCACGCGACAATGTTGGACTCATGGCCACCAATAATCTACCTCACTGACAAGTCCAAGGAGGTGATGGAGGCGGTCCACGGCCTTAACGATTCGGAGGGGAAGATGGTGGCAGCCTACACCTTCGATGCGGGCCCCAACCCACACGTATTCACCACAAGGAAATACGAGAAGAGGATAGTCGAGATGATGGATTCGATAATCGGGAAGGGCAAGCACTATGTGGCGGGGCAGGGCTCAGGCCCCAGGCTGCTCGAGGATTCCGATTCGTTAATAAATCCTGGCACGCTAAAGCCTAGGTAGTTAGCTATGGTAAAGGAATTGATCTTCATAAAGATTGGAGGCAGTGTCATAACGGACGTGACGAAGCCCAACTCCGCAAAGGAGTGGGAGATAAGGCGCCTGCTCAAGGAGATAGACGACGCCAGGATCGCCAAGGGGTTCGATGTCATAATAGGCCACGGCAGCGGCTCGTTCGCACACGTGGTCGGCAAGACCTACAGGGTAAACGAGGGCCTGATTAACGACAGGAGCAAGATAGGGGCCTCGCTCACCCACATATCGGCGCAGAAGCTCAACGCCATACTCACCGACATAGGGCTGGACATGGGGATACCGCTCTTCCCGTTCACCGCTTCAAGCTTCTCCATATCGAGCGGAACCAGGCTGGAGGCCGGCTTCACGCAGGGGATAACCGAGGTGATGAGGCACGGCTTCGTGCCCGTGGTCTACGGCGACGTCGTCATAGACAGGAGCCAGGGCGTGGCCATAGCCTCCACCGAGGAGGTGTTCAGACTTCTGTCCCAAAGCATAACCCCAACCAAGGTTGTCATGGGGACCGATGTGGATGGGATATTCGACAAGGACCCGAACGTGTATCCCGACGCGAAGCTGCTAAGGGAGGTCAGCGGCACAAACTATGCTGAGGCATCAAAGGTCGCCGGCGACGCGAGGAAGATAGACGTCTCGGGCGGCATGCAGACCAAGCTGTCTAGGCTGTACGAGATGGTGCACAGGACCGGCGCCACCGGCTACATAGCCAATGCGTCCGTGCCAAGGGTCATAAACAAGATACTTTCCGGGGCAGATAACGAAGTGGAGTGCACCGTGGTCAGGGCCTGATCAGTACACCCTCGTGCCAGATCTCCCCTTCATTATACCGTCTAACTCGAACAGGTTGCCTATGCGCGCCTCCTTGCCCCCGTTTTCCACGAACTCCACTGCTGCCTCCACCTTGGGCCTTATGGATCCAGCCTCAAACCTGTCGGCGAACCTTTTCATGCTCGAAGCCGGCATCTCGGTTATGGCCCACTTGTTCTTCGGATAATCTGCATAAACATATCCCGCATCTGTGAGTATCAACATGGTGCCTGCGCCGAGCGAATTGGCAAGCAGGCGGGTAGTGCTGTCCTTGTCTATCACCGCCGCGGCTCCCTGCAGAGACGAACCTCTCCTTACCACGGGTACGCCTCCACCCCCGCACGCCACCACGATCCCCGATCTGGACAGATCCCTTATGGCGTCGAGCTCCAGTATCTCGCGCGGCCTGGGCGAGGCCACAGTCAGCCTGTAGCCGCCCTTTGATTTGGCGATGCCCATCCCACCCATCCTGTATCTCTTCAGCTCACCGAGTGCCATCGTCGGCCCTATGGGTTTGGCGGGTCTACTGAAAGACGGGTCCCGCGGGCTCACCACGACGTGGGTCAGTACGCAGCCTACTCTCATCCCGATCCCTCGCAATCTCGCCTCCCTTCCCAACGCAAGCGCTATCTCGCTCCCTATCGTGCCCTGCGTCTCCGCCGTCATCGCGTAAAGCGGCAGCGGATCAATTTCTCCCTTGGACGAGATGTTTCGCACAAGCTCATCACCCACCTGCGTGCCGTTGCCGTGCGTCACCACCACGCGGTGCCCCCTGGCGATGGACACTATGGATCTCGCCACCCTTGCCATGTTGCGCTGCCCCTCGGCATAGCTCTGCCTCCCCGACGGGTTGAGCAGCGCGTTGCCCCCAAGCGCAATCACTATGGTCTCCATGGTAGCACGGTTAAATAGTTTGCATCCGTAAGTAGCTCTATGATAAAGTTATTAATCTTTGATATAGGCGGCGTCCTGATAAAATTCAAGGAGATAGACTACGTGAGGTACATAGCCAAGAAGCACCACCTCAGGGTCTACGAGTTCGCCAGGACCCTCTTCCCAATGATAGACAAGATGGAGCTCGGCGAACTGAAGCTGAGGCAGGTGGAGGACAGGATGTCAAGCATGTTCGACATAAACAACTCGGGGCTTGAGTGGGACTCCGCGTACGAGAAGCTGGCCAAGGTGGACAAGAGGTCCATAGAGCTGGTCAAGAGGCTGTCCAAGAGGTACAAGGTGGTATTGCTGTCAAACGTCAGCGCCACCAGGTACGACGTCATGAGGGAGGTCCTGATAAAGCACCTCAAGGCCAGGGCCTTCGCGTCCTGCTACCTCCACATGAGGAAGCCAGAACCGCGCATATACAGGTACGTGCTTTCAAAGATGGGGGCCAAGCCGCAGGAGGCGGTATTCATAGACGATTTCATGGAGAACGTGGTAGGGGCGAGGAAGGTGGGCATACACGCCTTGCAGTTCAAGAGCCAGGGGCAGGTGTCAAGGGAACTGAGGAAGCTTGGCGTAAAGGTATAGGTGTTGGCATGGCGCTCGCCGTCTTCGAGAGGCTCTTTGCCGGCAGGTGGATAGCTGGCCCCGGGATAGAAGATGCGATGGCAGTTGCAAGAAGGTTCAACAAGAGGGGGATATCCGCGATATTCAACTACCTCGGGGAGGATCTCAGGGACAGGCGCATGGTCGATGACGCCGTCAGCGTGTACTCCGAGCTCATACGCCGCACAGGCAGGGAGGGCGTCAGGGCAAGCATATCCGTCAAGCCCACACAGCTCGGGGCTTCGATAAGCTACAGGACATTCGTTAAGAACTACAACAGGATCGTCAAGCTGGCAAAGTCGAACGGGGTTTTCGTATGGTTCGACATGGAGTCGCATGGGATGGTGGACACCGTGATAAGGGCATACAGGTCAGACATGAAGAGCAAGGATACTGGAATATGCATACAGGCCTACCTGACCCGCAGCTACGACGACGCGCTGCGCCTGGCGAGGGCCGGGGCTATAATACGGCTGGTCAAGGGCGCGTACAAGGAGAGTCCTGATGTGGCATACCAATCCAGGGAGGCGGTCACCGCCAACTACATGAAGATAATGGAGATGCTCTTCAGGGAGTCAAGGCATTTCATGATAGCGACACACGACCTGGCGATAATAGAGCGCGCACGCAAGCTGAACAGGAGATACAAAAGAAACGTGGAGTACGCCATGCTGAACGGCATAAGGAACCCCTATGCAGTATCCATGGCGTCGAGGGGGGAAAGCGTATCCGTCTATGTCCCATTCGGCAGGGCCTGGCTCAACTATTCCTACAGAAGGCTTAAAGAGGCTGGGCACCTATCCTTAATACTGAAATCGGTGTTAGAGAATCAGGCGATCTGATGGAGGAAAAGAAGGGCATCACTGCAAAGAAGGGCGAGAATTTCTCCGAGTGGTACACGCAGGTGCTGCTCAAATCGGAGTTCGTGGATTACACCGCAGTGTCAGGCGCCATGGCAATGCGCCCTGACAGCTATTTCGTCTGGGAGTCTGTCCAGAAGTTCGTGGATCCAAGGTTCAAGGAGATGGGGATACACAACACCTCATTCCCCATGCTTATACCGGAAAAGCTGCTCTCAAAGGAGTCTGCACATGTTGAGGGGTTCTCGCCAGAGGTCGCGTGGGTGACCAAGGCAGGCAGCTCCGATCTGGAGGAGAGGCTTGCTGTAAGGCCGACCTCGGAGGCGATAATGTACGATACCGTCTCAAAGTGGATAAGGTCCTGGAGGGACCTGCCCATGAAGCTCAACCAGTGGAACTCCGTAGTAAGGTGGGAGTTCAAGCACCCCACCCCTTTCATAAGGACAAGGGAGTTCCTTTGGAACGAGGGCCACACGCTCTACGCCACCGAAGCTGAGGCGGCGGAGGAGCGCGACAGGATTCTGTCGCTGTACCTTGAGGCGCTCAGGGATCATCTTGCAATCCCTGGAATCCCCGGAAGAAAGACCGAGAGCGAGAAGTTTGCGGGCGCAGAGGCTAGCTACAGCATAGAGCACCTGCTGCCCGACGGGAAGGCCGTCCAGGGGCCGGATTTCCACAGCGACGGCCAGAGGTTCTCAAAGGCTTTCGAGATCTCATTCCTCAACAAAGAGGAGAAAAAGGATTATGCATGGCAGAACACGTTCGCGATAACCACCAGGGTCATCGGCGTCATGGTTGCCATGCACGGGGACGACAAGGGGATGGTAATACCGCCCATGGTGGCCAGAATCCAGTTGGTCATAGTCCCGATCACAAAGGGCGACAACAGGGACAAGGTAGTGGCCGAGGCCGCGAAGCTGAGGGACACCCTGTCAAAGAGGTTCAGGGTCCATCTCGACGATGACGACTCCACATCCCCGGGATGGAAGTACAACCACTGGGAGATGAAGGGAGTGCCCATGAGGATAGAGATAGGCGAGAGGGACATAGCAGCAAGCAGCGTGGTGCTCGTAAGGAGGGATACCTCAGAGAAGATGAACGTCAGGATCGGCGGCCTTGAGGACAAGATAAACGAGACTATACGTCACATGCAGGGGGATCTCTATGCTAAGGCCGAGAAATTCCTCAAGGAGAACACCCACAAGGCAAAGGACTTCGAGGACATGAAAAAGATCCTTGAAAACAAGAGGGGAATAGTAGAGGCCGGATGGTGCGGATCCGAGGAATGCGAGGAGAAGGTCAAGGCGATAGGTGCAAAGATAACCAACATGCCGTTCGACAGGCAAGCTGAGGCGAAGAGCCACACCTGCATAGCTTGCGGCAACCATGCCAAGCACGTTGCCAACGTTGCCAAGTCCTATTGAAATTATCCCAGGAGATAACTTACAATAGTTTGGTCTCCCTTCTTTTCCACTGAGGTTATCTGTATTCTGCCTACTTCCTTCGTGTTAGCGACCTGCGTCCCACCATCAGCTACAGCGCCTACGCCCTCAAGCTTCAACATCCTCAGTGATTTATTTGTAGGAAGTCCTGGCTGCACATAAATCGCACTCTTCCTTACCTCGTCCAGCGTCTTAAACTCACATGAAAACTTCAGCTCATTCGTTACGAGTTCATTGGATTTATCCTCCAATCTCTGCCTTATATCCTGCTCGATAGTGCCTTGATATGCGATGTAAGGCTTCTTACCATGGTCGCCCTTCAATGGTTGTAGTGTCTTAGGAGAATAACCAAGCAAGTACATAGCGAAGTCTATTACATGCCCTCCAGAGTGCAATCTCATGTTCTTGTAACGCCTTTCCCAGTCTATGGTTCCATGCACCACATCCCCCACAACTGGCGGATTATCCGTCTTTATGTGGTGCCATATCTCTCCGTCTTTTATTATCACCAGATAAATTTCAGCTTTGTTTCCACCATATGCCAAATACCCCTGGTCCGTGGGCTGCCCTCCGCCAATGGGGTAGAATACCGTCTTGTCAAGTATTACTTTATACTTCTGGTCAGATTCCTTCTCCACTACCATTACCTTGGCGTCCATCTCCTTTGCGTAAGAGTCGGTAAGGTAAATCGATTCCGTCAGCATAATACCAGTTTGCTCTAAAGGTATAAATGCGTTCTAAACGCTAGTATAAAGTGCAGCCCCGTCGTCTAGTGGCCAAGGACAGCGGGCTTTGGACCCGCGAACACCGGTTCGAATCCGATCGGGGCTATTCAAATTGTTTTTATTACTTGATTTTCATACTTACGAGAAGCGGTGCTTGATTGGGACGCCATCACATCTACCTGTTCTACTTCGTCCTTGTGCTAGTTGCGGGCGCTGTTCTGACCATATTCTCACTCAGCCTGCTCAACTACCTAAACCTAGACACCACGGTATACAACAAGGTCGCCCAGGCCGTAATCACGGTGGTATTCGGGCTTGCTGCGGTCAGGCTCCTGGCGGCATCAATACTCGCATACGGCAAGCACAGGCCGAGGCTGGATGAGGGGCCCCTCGCCAGGCTTACGTGCCTGATGGGCTACGTCATAATCCTGTTCCTGGTGCTCTCGATATTCCAGATAAACCTTACCGGTGCGCTGATAGGCGCAGGGTTCCTGGGCATAGTGGTCGGCCTAGCCTCCCAGTCCACCCTTGGCAACATGTTCGCCGGGATAACGATGATGGCCGCCAAGCCATTCGCAATAGGCGACAGCATAACCTTCTCGACTTCCCAGTACGGCATTCTCCCCCCATCATACACCCACAGGGCGATACGTCCCGGCTACACGGGCGTGATAAGGGAGATAGGCCTTATGTACACCAAGGTGAAGCTGGAGGATGGCACAGCGCTTTTCGTCCCCAACAACTCGATGAGCCAGGCGATAATAATCAATTACGCGATATCGGACATCATTGAGGTTGATGTCAGGGTAGAGCTGCCCCTTGGCACGAGCTTCGAGTCGTTCAAGGAAAGGGCGCTCAAGGAGATAAGGAGGCACGAGCGGCTGATGTCTGCCACCAAGGGTAGGGTCGAGATCCACATAACCGACATAAACTCCTCCAACTACGGCGTCGACTTCAAGGCTAAGTGCACCGTGGAGAACAAGACGTACGTTAGGGGTGAGCTGTCCAACATAACGCTGAAGATTGTGGCGGACATATCTGATAAGCCCCAGGCGAGGCGGTCTTCCACCAAAAAGTGACCCAATGCTGCAATGGTATTACATAATAATCGTGTCCGGGGTATTCATGGGCGTTTCCACTGTCGTGGAGAAGTATGCCCTGAAGGCCGAGCATGCCACCACATACACCGCGGCATTCACCATCATCGCCGCGCTCGCCGCGCTGGTCCTTACCCCGTTCTCGACTTTCAACTTCGGGATCGCAACGCTTGCCATAATCTACGTGGCCAGCCTGCTCGTGGCCGCCAGCTACATACTCATAGCAAAGGTCTACAGGCACGGAAACATCTCTGTCTCATCTGCATTGACGAACTCGATGCCCTCGCTCTTCGTGGTGCTCCTTAGTTTCGTGTTCCTGGGAGAGAGGCTCAAGGATCTCCAGTACGCCAGCATAGCCGTGATGATACTCGCGAGCTACGTCTTCCTTACCAGATACAACAGGGACCAAACTGACGCGAAGGGGAGGGGCGTAAGATACGCGGACACGCTAATCGCGGCGTCACTGGTTACAGCCGTAGGCTACGTGATCGTCAAGTACCTCCTCAACAGCGGCATCAGCCCCATAACGTACGTGCTCCTCTCCCAAATCTTCGTGGCGTTCAACATGTTGATCTACATGGCGGTAAGGTTCGGCGGCGTAAAGGAGATATCCCACAACATAAAGCGTAACGCCGGTCCGCTGGTTGCGATAGGGGTAATGACCGTAGCCTACAGGGTTCCGCTCTACATATCACTGAGCGCAACAGAGGCCAGCGTCGCAGTTCCAGTCCTGAATGCCATCTTCATAATAGTCACGGTGATGATCGGCGGTTTCCTCTTCAAGGAGGGCAACATAATGAAGAAGCTGGCCCTCAGCGCCGTGCTGGTAGCCGCATCTTACTTCCTCGTCCTGTGAAGGCATAAATAGGTTAAATCGCAATATACTTCGTGATGAGCCGAGGTATTTCTGATTTGTGATGAAAAGAGAGTCGGCTGATATTAAAGGCTCTTTGTAGAGCTGTCAACGGGCTTGTGTTCGTATACGAACGTGGCCTCCTTTATTGCCCTGAGCGACAGGGTAGCGCACTTGAGCCTAGCCGGCCCAGGGTCTATGCCTATGAGCTCTATCAGGTCCTTGACCCCCAGACCCTCGACCTCTGCAAGGCTCTTTCCCTTTATCTGGTCTGTCATCATGCTCGCCGAGGCCATGCTTATCGCGCAGCCAGTGCCCTCGAACTTCACGTCGCTTATCCTGCCCGACTTGTCCACCGATAAGTATATCGTCATCTCGTCGCCGCACGTGGGGTTGTCCCTGTGCAGGCTCACGCTCGCGTTCTCTATCTTCCCCTTGTTATGGGGATGCTCGTAGTGGGATATTATTTCTTCGGCATAAAGGTCCATGGATTACACCTTGAACGTCCTCCTAACCGTCTCTATGGCACCTATCGCGGCATCTATCTCCGATTCCTCATTGTACAGATAGAAGCTGAGTCTCGAGAGCGCCCCCTCACCAAGGGTCTCGGTCACCAGCGGCATGGCGCAGTGGTGGCCCGCCCTTATCGCTATCCCCTCACTGTCGAATATCTGCGCCACGTCGTGCGGGTGTATACTATCGAGCTTGAACGATACTACGCCGCACCTCCTCTCTACATCATCCTTGCCCAGGCCGAAGAGCCTCACCCCCTTCACCTGGCTCAGGCGTTCAATAGCGTACCTCACCAGCTTCTTCTCGTGCGCTCTCACGTTGTCCATGCCAACTCCATTAAGGTAGTCTATCGCAGCCGAGAGCCCAATCCCCCCTGCTATGTCGGATGTGCCGGCCTCGAACTTCCATGGGAGATCGTTCCACGTATGCTCATGGTGGTGCACGCTCCTTATCATATCCCCCCCAGATAGCAGCGGCTCCGTGTTCTCAAGGATCTCCCTCTTCCCGTAAAGCGCGCCTATGCCCGTAGGCCCAAGCATCTTGTGGCCTGACAGCACGAAGAAATCGCAGTCAATGTCCTTCACATCAACCTTCATGTGGGGCGCGGACTGCGCACCATCAACAAGGACCTTGGCGCCAACATCGTGAGCCATCTTTGTTATTCCCTTGACATCGTTTATTGTACCAAGGACGTTGGATGCTTGGGTGACAGCCACTATCTTAGGCCTCTTGGCCATCTGTTCCTCCAGATTCTGGGAGTCCAGCCCGGCTTTTGCACCGTCAAGCTTTATGTAATCCAGCGTTGCGCCCTTCCTCTCAGCGAGCAGCATCCATGGGACTATGTTGCTGTGGTGCTCCATGTCAGATATGAGTATGTGGTCTCCCTTCTTCACGTTCTCGTTGCCCCAGGTGA
>JAGWGP010000019.1 GCA_028867285.1 Microcaldota archaeon
ATCTTCTTCCTGGCATGGAGCAGCATTGGGGCCAGGAGGTAGAATCGCGGTGATTCCATGAAGGATCCGGTATGCGGTATGGAGGTGGACGCTGGCTCCAGGTTCAGTAGCAGCTACAAGGGTAAGAGCTATCGCTTCTGCTCCCTCTCGTGCAAGCAGGGCTTTGACAAGGATCCGGAACGGTTCGCCAAGGGCTGATGCCGTGGCGGTCTATTCCTGCGCCGTATGCAAGCTGCACTACGAGAGCAGGGAGATGGCGGAGAGATGCTACAGGTGGTGCTCGGAGCACAACGCCTGCAACCTTGAGATAACAATGCACTCCATAGAACGGATGAAGAGGGGGAGATAGTTGGCCACTGACCCGGTATGCGGCATGAATGTCGACGAGAGCACCAGCTCCCTCACAAGCGAGAGGGAGGGCAGGAAATACTACTTCTGCAGCGCGAGCTGCAAGCTGCAGTTCGAGAGGCCCGAGAGGGAGCTCAGGAACCTAAGGCTCGCGCTCTACGCGGCGTGGCCCCTCACCGCCATCGTGGCTGTGCTGACGTATCTCGTGCATGGAAACCTCTCTGCGCTGGCAATGCTCGTGCTGGCCACAGTGGTGCAGTTCTACTCCGGGCTCAGGTTCTATGCGGGCACCATCGACGCTATAAGAAACAGGTCGGCGAACATGGACACCCTGATAGCGATAGGCACCACCGCGGCGTGGGGATACAGCTCCATCGTCGCGCTCTTTCCCTCCGCGTTCCCGTCAAGCGGCCTGTACTTCGACACCTCGACCATCATAATATCGCTGATACTCACTGGCACCTACATGCAGAGGCTGGCCGAATCAAGGGCGTCCAGCGCCGTGTCATCGCTGATAAAGCTCCAGCCCAGGGTGGCGCACCTGGTCAGCGGGGGCAAGATTACAGATGTGGAGATCGAGAGGGTGAGGGCCGGCGACATCCTCCTGGTCAGGCCCGGGGAGAGGATACCCACCGATTCGGTGATCATCGAGGGAAGCAGCGCTGTTGACGAGTCGATGGTCACCGGGGAGAGCATGCCGGTGGACAAGAGGCGCGGCGACAGGGTCATAGGCGGCACCACGAACATCGGCGGCCCGCTCAGGATAAGGGCGGCGAGGGTCGGGGAGGACACCGCCCTCTCCCAGATAATAAGGGTAGTCCAGGACGCGGCCTCGAGCAAGGTGCCCATACAGAGACTGGTGGACAGGATATCCTCGTATTTCGTGCCGGTGGTCGTGCTCATAGGCACGGCATCCGCGCTGGCGTGGGGGGCAGCCGGCGGGGTCGGCACCAACACCGCAATCCTCATATTCGTGAGCGTGCTGATAATCGCCTGCCCCTGCGCATTGGGCATTGCCACGCCTGCTGCGCTGCTGGTCTCCTCCGGGAGGGCGGCAAGGGAGGGCATACTGGTGAAGAGCGGCGAGGCGCTGCAGACGGCCAGCAGGGTCGACACCGTAGTCATGGACAAGACCGGGACGCTCACAAGGGGCAGGCCCGAGGTGACGGACGTGGTGCCGCTGCCTGGGCACAACCGGGGCGAGATCCTCAGGCTGGCGGCCTCCTCGGAGATCAACTCCGAACACCCGCTCGGCAAGGCTGTGGTGGAGGCGGCAAGGAGGCGGGGGTTAAGGGTGGAGTTTCCCAGGTCGTTCTCGTACAGGAAGGGGAGCGGGATAACCGCGCTCACAAGGGATGGCAAGAGGGTAGTGGTTGGCAACAGGGACATGTTTTCCAGGAGGGCTATCGGCGACTCTGAGGGGCGCGTGCAGGGGCTGGAATCCGAGGGCAAGACCGTCCTGATCATCGGCATAGGCGGGAGGGTTGCGGGACTCATAGCGCTGGCGGACACGCTCAAGGAGGACAGCAGGTCTGCTGTGGCCGCGCTCGCCAGGTCGGGAATGGAGCTATGGCTCATGACAGGCGACAACCCGAGGGTCGCGGAGTCCGTAGCCGCAAAGCTCGGCATCGGCAACGTGATGGCGGAGGCCAAGCCGGTGGACAAGATGGGCAAGATAGCCGAGCTGCAGAAAAGGGGAAGGGTAGTGGCGATGATCGGGGACGGGGTCAACGACGCCCCTGCGCTCACAAAGGCCGACCTGGGGATAGCGATAGGCGCCGGCACCGAGGTCGCTATACAGGCCGGCGGGATAATCCTGGTCAGGAACAGCGTATACGACGCCGCGGTGGCCCTGGAGCTCGGGAGGAGGACGATGTCCAAGATAAGGCAGAATCTCTTCTGGGCATTCGGGTACAACATAGTGCTGATACCGATCGCGGCAGGCGCGCTCATACCGTTCCTCACGGTCGGCGTCTACAACTATCTCCCGGCCCTGTCCGCTCTGGCAATGGCGTTCAGCTCCGTCACCGTGGTGTCCAACTCCCTGCTACTCGCAAGGTTCAGGCCCAGAAGGCGGCGCAAGGCCCACGATAAAGGTGCTGCATAGCCGCATTTCCGATGCGGAAACTGCAACATTGTTCGGTACCGAGATCACCACTGCATTGGGCTTGCGCTACTCTGTTGAGTTCCCTATTTTGTGGGCCACATGATGTGGACCGCAGGCCAGTCATGACATTACGGTCTTGAACAGTATCGCGTTGGCCATGCTCGAGCCCACGATGCTCGCGGTCGAGAGGTCCACGTAGGAGAAGTCCGCATGCGTCAGGTTGGCGCCCGAGAGATTCGAGTGCGAGAGATTTGCGTTGAAGAGCGTCGAGTTGGAGAGGTTCGCCCTGGACAGGTTGACGTTGGAGATGTTCGCCCTCCCGAGGCTCAGTCCGCTCAGGTCCAGGCCGCTGAGGTCCCTGCCGCTCAGGTCGACGATCATGTTCCTCCTCTGGGCCTCGTTTATCAGCGCGATTATGTCGCTCCTTGTGAGCTTCCTTCCCTTTATTATCGTGATGTACCTGCCCTCGTCCTTGAACCTCAACTGCGCGCCCCTCATGTTTGTCATCTCACCACAACTATACATTTGTCTGTCCTAATATATAACACCTCACTTTTCGTCGGTTTTCACGGCATCCGAACCTCGGGCGCAACGGCAACCCGGGCTCCGAAACTGATTTAAGCATGGGCTGAGCCAATAGCCATATGCCAAGCCCGTATCTTTTGGCTGCGGCAACGGCCGCGTTCATAGTCCTGATGGTCGTGCTAGCCGTGGCGGTGCTGCCAGGCGCGGGTTTGCAGGGCACTGCCACCACATCCATCGCCTACGGCACCTCTGCACCGACCACGACAGTTCAGCAGGCATACAACACGACCACAACGGTGCAGCAGGGTGGCAACCCCAACGCAACACAGCTAGACTACTACGTGCTCTCGCTGATAAACAGGGACAGGGCGCAGTACGGCCTGGGCAGCGTCACCCTCTCGCCGGAGCCCTCGGCGCAGCAGCACTCAGCCAGCATGCTCGCATACAACTACTTCAGCCACTGGGACCCGTTCGGGATGAAGCCCTACATGAGGTACACGCTCTTGGGGGGCCTGGGCGCGGCGAGCGAGAACGTGGCAACAAACTACAGCACCATCTGCATAGGCCCGATATGCAGGGGCAACCTCAACGTCAACGCATCGCTCGCATCGATGGAGTACGACATGATGTACAACGACCAGCAGTGCTGCAACAACGGGCACAGGGACAACATACTCGACCCGAACCACAACCAGGTGAGCATCGGCATAGCATACAACTCGAGCAGGATATACCTCACCCAGGACTTCATAGACAGCTACATAGGCTGGACCGACGGGCCCGGCTACTCCAACGGCGAGGTGGTGCTCGAGGGCAACCTCCAGCCCGGCTACGCGATTGACTCGGTGGAGCTGACATACGACCCCGCGGTGCAGAACATGACGAGGGAGCAGCTCAACGCCACATCCGAGTACGGATATGGGACCACGATAGCCGGGGTGGCGAGGGGCCCGCTCTACTACTACCAGGGGATAGCCACGATAGACGCGGACAGCTACCAGACAAGCGGAAGCTCGTTCGCCATACGGTTCAACATGAGCGGCATGGTGCGCCAGTACGGCGCTGGCGAGTACACCGTGCTGGTCTGGCTCAACAGCACGACCAACTCCACGGGTTTCATCGGATCCACATACACGATATTCGTGGACGGCAGCGGCGCGGCATACGCCCCCTCTAACGTATAGCACTCGCCAGGCAAGGCTTTTAAGCAGTGGCTCAGACTATTATTTGATGGCAGACTACGACACCGTGGGGACGGACATACTGATTATAGGTTCCGGAGCGGCCGGGCTGAGGGCCGCGATAGCGGCGCACGACGCGGGGGCCAAGAACATCATAGTACTGGGCAAGTGCAGGAGGGGGGACGCCCACACCGTGCTGGCCACTGGTGGAATCAACGCTGCGCTGGGCACGATGGACCCGAGGGACAGCTGGAAGGTGCACGCGGCTGACACGCTCAAGGAGGGATGGTTCATCGCTGATTACAGGGCGGTGGAGACGCTGTGCAGGAACGCACCAGACGCGGTCAACGAGCTGGTCAGGTGGGGCGCAAGGTTCCACAAGGAGAAGGACGGCAGGCTGACCCAGAGGTTCTTCGGCGCGCACACCTACAGGAGGACATGCTTCTACGGAGACCAGACCGGCAAGGAGATAATGAGGGTCCTGGTCAAGGAGGTGGGGAAGAGGAAGATAAGGTTCCTCGAGGATATGTTCGTCTTCTCCTTGATAAAGAGCGGCAGTGAGATAAGGGGAGCCGCGACGATCGACTTCAAGAGCGGAAGGGCCGTGGTGTTCGAGGCAAAGGCGGTGGTGCTCGCAACAGGTGGATACTCCAAGCTCTACTCCAGAAGCTCGTCGAGGGGATACGAGAACCACGGGGACGGAGCGGCACTGGCGTTCGACGCCGGGGTCAGCCTTGTCGACCTGGAGATGGTGCAGTTCCACCCCACGGGCATGGTCTACCCGAAGAGGGCGCTGGGGGTGCTTGTCACCGAGGCGGTCAGGGGGGAGGGGGGCATACTACTCAACTCAAGGGGCGAGCGGTTCATGAAGAAGTACGACTCGGCAAGGATGGAGCTGGGACCGAGGGACGAGGTCGCGAGGTCGATTTACAGCGAGATAAAGGCGGGCAACGGCACCAAACACGGCGGTGTCTATCTCGACATAACCTCACTGACCAAGGCAAAGATACTCGACAGGCTGC
Source organism: Microcaldota archaeon (assembly GCA_028867285.1). Classification (GTDB taxonomy): domain Archaea; phylum Micrarchaeota; class Micrarchaeia; order Micrarchaeales; family Micrarchaeaceae; genus JAGWFU01. The sequence continues at coordinate 5,184 of JAGWGP010000019.1, forward strand.
CTAAGATGTACCACCAGTTCAAGACATTGGCGCACATCGACATCACGAAGGAGAGGATGGAGGTGGCGCCAACGGCGCACTACACGATGGGCGGCATCGATGTCTCGCTCAACGGCGAGACGGAGATAAACGGATTGTACGCGGTTGGGGAGGCGGTGGGACAGATACACGGGGCAAACAGGCTCGGAGGGAACAGCCTGCTCGAGACCATCGTCTACGGCAAGATCGTCGGGGAATCGGCAGTCGACACTGCGAGGAACACCCAAGGGGCGGGGCTGTCTAGGTCTGACGTAGAGCCCGCGCTCGATTACCTGAACTCGCTCACCGGCAAGGGGGCGAGCCCGGAGGGGATGAGGGCCAGGCTGCAGGAGATCATGTGGAAGAGGGTGGGCCTGGTCAGGAACGAGAAAGAGCTAAGGGCGGCCCTAGTGGAGATAAGGAAGTTGAAAAAGGAGTTCTTCAGGGTCAGGGTGGCAGGGGGCCTGAAGGGGAACGGCAGGATGAGGGTCGCACTCGAGACAGCCAAGATGATCGAGCTGTGCGAGGCGGTGGTCATGAGCGCGATGATGAGGAGGGAGAGCAGGGGAGCGCACTTCAGGAGCGATTATCCCGAGGTTAGGGACTCATGGAGGGTCAACATACTGGCCAGAAAGGGCAAGAGTTCGATATCACTTACAAAGAAGGGCGTGCCCACGGTATCGGGCGAGCTCAGGCAGAGCATCAAGGCAGCGAAGGAGAGGGCGGCGCACAAGCTTCTCGAGTAACTGGCACGAATAAAAATGCTTCTTTCTATACCATACTATGGGAGTCAGGATAGAGCATGATGTTCTGGGCGACGTCAGAGTTGACTCCGATGCTTACTACGGGTCGGAGACCCAGAGGGCGGTGAACAACTTCCACATCTCGGAGCTCAAGCTGCAGATGGAGCTCATCCGCGCGCTCGCAAACGTCAAGATCGCCGCGGCAATGGCGAACATGAGACTGGGCAAGCTGGACAGGAAGAGGGGCGTTGCCATAGTCAGGGCAGCAGGCGAGATAATAAAGGGGAGATTCGACGACCAGTTCGTTGTGGGTGTGTTCCAGGCGGAGCGGGAACGTCCACCCACATGAACGTCAACGAGGTGATAGCCAACAGGGCAATCGAGATCCTCAAGGGGAAGAAGGGCGATTACAGGATCGTGCACCCGAACGACCATGTGAACATGTCGCAGTCCACTAACGACGCGTTCCACAGCGCGATAAGGATCGCGGTCCGGCTTTCGATAAGGAACAAGCTCGTACCCGCGCTCGGGAGGCTAGAAGCGGCGCTGGAGAAGAAGTCAGCCGAGTTCGCCAGGACGCTAAAGGTCGGGAGGACACACCTGCAGGACGCGGTGCCCATGACCCTGGGCCAGGAGTTCTCCGCGTTCTCCAAGGCGATATTCGTCGAGATAGAGCGGTTGGGGCTGGCAGAGGAGGAGCTGAAGTACCTCCAGATCGGGGGAACCGCGGTAGGCACAGGGATAAACGCGCCTAAGGGCTACACAGATATCTGCATCAGGGAGATCAACAGGCTCACAGGAATCAGGTTCGAGAAGGCGAAGAACTTCTTCTACGAGATATCAGACCAGACAACTGAGGCGTGTGTGAGCGGGCTCATCAGGAACGCCGCGATAGCAATGAACAAGATAGCCAACGACCTCAGGCTGCTCGCGTCAGGGCCATCGACTGGATTCGGCGACCTAATTCTGCCTGCCGTACAGCCGGGGTCATCAATAATGCCCGGTAAAGTGAACCCCAGCGTGCCGGAGATGGTGAACATGGTGTGCTTCGAGGTGATGGGCAACGACTCTGTGGTCGCAAACGCGGCATCGAACGGCCAGCTGCAGCTGAACGTGTTCATGCCCATAATCGCGTACAAGCTGCTTTACTCCATTGACATACTCTCCAACGCCGCGGACACGCTCGCGAGGGAGTGCATCGGTGGAATAAGGGCAAACGAGAAGTTGCTAAGGGAGAGGATAGAGCACGACATGTCCATAGCAACGGCGCTCACCCCCTACATAGGCTACGCCAGGGCTGCCGAGATCGCGAGGAGGTCGTACCTCACCGGCAGGACCGTAAGGCAGATATGCATTGAGGAGAAAGTAATGAGCGGGGACAAGCTCGACAGGATACTTGACCCCAAGAACCTTATCTGAGGCGATTTGATGAACATACTGCTTGGAATACCGCTCGACCAGGAACTGGCTGAGTACATAGCGAAGAAGAACTCGGTCAACGGCATGGTGATGTACGAGAGGAAGGTGGGGGACAAGCTGATCATAGGGATGGCGCCCACCTCGATAGAGGAGAAGTTCTACGCGCTCCCGGAGCTGTTGCTCCTCGCGGACCAGATAGTGCTCAGCACGAGGAACGTGGACAAGCTGTTCGGAGAGGTCCTCATAGCGTGCACGCTGCTCGACAAGCGCGTCATACTCACGAAGGACAGCGACGTCAGCGCTATGCTCAATGGCGTATCGCTCCAGAACTCGGTGATGGCCGAGAGGGAGGAGCTGATAAACCTGATAACCGAGCACCCGAAGCAGAGCGACGACGCGTCGCCGGTCAAGGTGGCGGTGGACAGGTGCTTCAACGTAAAGGGGATAGGGACGGTGGCGCTGGGCATAGTCACTAGGGGGACGCTCAAGACCCACGACACTCTGCTCAACGACTCCGGGAAGAAGATAACCGTGAGGTCGATACAGAGCCAGGACGTGGACGTGCCCGAGGCCAAGCAGGGGACGAGGGTCGGGCTCGCGCTCAAGGGGATAGAGGCCGACGAGGCTGACAAGGGCGACATATTCTCCATAACACAGATAAAGAGGGCAAAGAGGGTCGGCATCGAGATGAGGGCGAGCGCGTTCGCGAACGAGAAGATGGAGAAGGGCAAGCAGTACTGGCTTGCATCAGGATTCTCCTACGTGAGGTTCACCGTAGAGTCAATAGAGGGCAATGCGCTCAAGGCGGACCTGGAGAAGCCGATCCAGCTGGAGAAGGGAGACCGGTTGCTCATAGCCAGGCAGAACGCGCCCAGGATATTCGCGTCGGGGACCGTGAGCTCAACGGAGTAGGTGTCGCATTGAACCCGAACGTAGTCATAATTGTGCTTGACACCATGAGAGCGGACACGTTCAGGAAGCTCGGGAGCAGGGGAGAGAGGATGTTCACCGAGATGGGCTTCGTCCCGCTGGACAACTGCATAGCCACCTCATCGTGGACGCTTCCCTCGCACGCCTCGCTCTTCACCGGTATGTACCCGAAGCAGCACGGCGCGCACGAGACCAGGAGGGTGAAGTCGCTAGACATAGGGAGGATAAAGCTGATGAAGCCCACGATAATAACAGACCTCAACGAGATGGGTTACAAGAGCTACGGCATATCGGCCAACCCCTACATACACCCGATCTACGGGTTCAACGAGTTCTCATGGTTCAAGGAAGAATCGTATTTCACCGACGTGTTCGGCAGCGTGTTCGAGATAGGCAAGGAGCTCAAGCCGCTGGTGGCCAAGTACAGGAACAGGCTGACCGAGAACACCTCCTCGTCCACGTCCACCATGGTCCGGCTCATGAGGATGATAGGGAAGGAGGACCCCGCGCTGCTGCTCAACATGATGGCGAGCGGTGCCATTCTCACCCCCATTGCGGCGATGAAGAAGCTCAAGGCCAAGTTCATAGACGGCTGGCCGATAGAGAAGGGAGGGAAGAACATAGTCGCCGAGCTGGGGGAGATGCAGCTAAGGAGGCCGTTCGCTCTGTTCGTCAACCTGATGGAGGCCCACGACCCGTACGTCGGGAAGAAGGGGCAGGACTTCAACTGGGCAACGCCGTTCCTCAAGGCAAGGGTCAGCGAGCAGCTGATGGAGAGGTGGAGGTCGCTCTACAGCGCAGGGGCGGCGAGGGCGAGCGCCTACGCGAGGAGCATAGTCAGGGACATACTCGAGAAATACGGCGACAACACCATGATAATAATAACGTCGGACCACGGCCAGGGGCTCGGGGAGCACGGCTTCGTGGGGCACGGAACCTTCCTGTACGACGAGCTGGTAAGGGTCCCGCTTCTGGTCAGGCTGCCGAGGGGCAAGGCCCAAGGGAGGAGGGGCTACATCTCCCTCGCGAACGTAAGGGAGTTCGTGCTATCGGGCATAAGGGAGGGAAATTTCGACACATCAAAGCTGTATTCGAGGGAGGTGCACGCGGAGAGCTACGGCGTGCCCTCGAACCTCACCATGTCGGCCAAGATAGACAGGGCCAAGCTCGGCAGGGCGGAGAGGTACACCAAGAGGACATTCAGGTCGTCACAATGAGGAACGTCTTGATACTGGACACCCCATCGAGGTTCACGAGGTTCGGCGGTGAGCAGAGGATAGCCGGCCTGCTGTACAGGGGGCTCAAGAGGAGGTTCAAGACCTTCTACCTGGGGTCCGAGACAGGATACCTGAAGGCAGACCTCAACACGTTCATGCTCCCGCACGTGGAGGGAGGAAAGAGGTCGGCCATCTACGACAACACGCTGGTCAGGATGGCCTACTACTTCGTCTACATAAGGGGGCTCAAGTTCCTCAAGGGATACAGGGAGAACCTCGTGGCATGGACCGGGAGGATCAAGCCGCAGGTGATAATCGACAACTCGGTGCAGGACTACAGGCTCTCGCTCTTCATCAAGAGGCACGCGCCCGGAGCGAAGAGGATATACATAGACCACGGGAGCATATCGACGCTGAGGGGCGGCTCTGTGCTGCACGGCCACAACATACCGCTCAGCATAGGCACAGGGCTCTCAGGAGCGACGGTGGAGGGGCTGAAGAGGAAGTTCCTCTCCTCGTACGACCTCTGCGTGGCCCTCAATCTGGAGCAGTTCAGGGAGATGAAGAGGTACGCGGCAAAGGTCGCGTACATACCCAACGGAATAGAGCGCCCCATAAGGGTGACGTCGCAGCAGAAGCAGAGACTGATGGAGAGGTACGGGATAGCCAAGGGCGACTTCGTGGTGCTCAACATAGGGAGGATGTTCGAGAGGCAGAAGAACATAGGTAGCCTCATAAGGGCGTTCATGAAGCTGAAGGGAGAGAGGCTCAAGCTCGTGCTGGTGGGCACAGGGCCGGACCTCGCGGAGTACAGGCAGCTCGCCAGGCCGGACGGGAGGATCGTCTTCGTCGACCCGCTCAGCGAGGAGAACCTGAGCGCGATGTACGAGATCGCTGGGATGTTCGTGCTCCCGTCGATATGGGAGGGTCTCCCGCTCACGCTCCTGGAGGCGGCCAACCACGCCCTGCCGATAGTCATCTCGGAGAACATCTACTTCGAGGACTTCAAGAAGAAGGGCATAAAGCTCGACACCTTCGACCCCTACAACATAGAAGAGATAAGGGACGCGATCGCCGCGTATTCAAGGAGCAGGAGCAAGAGAGAGGCGGCGTCGAGGGAATCTGAGAGGCTCGGCCAGGCGTTCAGCCTGGAGGCGATGCTGAGGAACTACTCCAGCGCGATAAACAGGCTGTGATCAGCCTAGCCTGCCCACATACCTCTCGAGCTTGCCGTATCTCTTCACCATCGAGAGGAAGTTGGCCCTCACGTCCGCGGGGTCGACCTTGAGCCTCGCGACCCCGTTCGCCATGGCGGACTCGGCCACGGCAACAGCGACAGCGGCTGTCGCCTTAGTCGCCATCTTCCTGTCGTTGAAGTCCGGGACTATGTAGTCCCTTGTCAGCATCGACCTCTTCACCGTCTTGGATATGGCGTCCCCGGCGGCGATCATCATCTCCATGCTCATCTTGCTGGACCTGGTGTCGAGCAGGCCCCTGAACACACCGGGGAAGGCGAGCATGTTGTTGACCTGGTTGGGCACGCCGCTCCTGCCTGTGGCCACGACCTCGGCCCCTGCACTCCTGGCCTCATCGTAGTCTATCTCAGGGTCGGGGTTGGCGAGCGCGAAAACTATCGGCCTCTCCGCCATCCCCTTAATCATCTCGGTGGTAAACTCGCCCTTGCTCGATACTCCGATGAGCACGTCGGCGCCTCTCGCGAGCTCTGAGAGGGAACCCTTCACGCAGTTCGAGTTGGTGTACTCGGCGATCTCGTCCTTCACCACGTTCATGTGGCTGCCGCGGCCCTGGTATATCGCGCCCTCCCTGTCGCAGCAGGTTATGTCCCTTGCGCCGGCGAAGTGGAGCAGCTTCGATATGCCGTAGCCAGCGGAGCCAGCGCCGTTTATCACTATCTTCACGTTACCTATCTTCTTGCCAACGAGCCTCAGCGCGTTCTTCAGGCCTGCGTAGGTCACTATCGCCGTGCCGTAGCTGTCGTCGTGGAATATCGGTATCGGGAGATCCGCCTCAAGCGCCCTCAGGACCTTTATCGCCTTTGGGGTCTCGAGGTCCTCCAGGTTGATGGCGCCGTAGCTGGGCGCTAGCATCTTTATGAACCTGATTATCTCCTGCTCGTCTGTCGAGCCAACGGCGATCGGAGTCGCGTCAACCCCGCCGAACTTCTTGAGCAGCAGCGCCTTGCCCTCCATCACCGGCATACCGGCCTCGGGGCCTATGTTGCCAAGGCCGAGTATCCTCGTGCCGTCCGTCACGATCGCGATCGAGTTGGCCCTGTTGGTGTAATCGTAAGAGAGGTCCTTGTCCCTGCTTATCTCGAGGCATGCGTAGGCGACCCCGGGAGTGTAGCACAGCTCCAGGTCCCTCACGGTGTCGACGGGCATCTTGCCTATGGTCTCTACCTTGCCCCTCTTCTTCCGGTGGAACTCTATGGAATCGTTCTTGAGGGCATCGTCACCGCTAGATTGCGCATCCATAATTTCACCTTGAGGATAGGATCAGCTAGAGCCTGCCTATGGTGCTGAGCACCGCCTCCCTAGAGCTCCTGCATCTGAATGAGTAGCCTGTCCTTTTAAGCTTATCTACGCTGAGGAGAAAGTTGGGTATGTCGCCGGGCCAGCCCACCTGGCCGCCGGTGTAGACGATCTCCGCCTTGGGGGAGAACCTGTCCCTCACCGCCTCCGCGATCTCGCCCGCGGTTATCTGGTCCTCTATGCCTATGTTGTAGATGTCGTTGCTTTCGGCATTGGAGCAGACGTGCAGCATGGCGCCGACGCAGTCGTCTATCTCTATGTATGACTTCTTCTGCTTCCCGTCCCCCAGCACCTCCAGCCTGGTGGGGTCCCTCTTGAGCTTCCCGATCAGGTCGAATATTATCCCGTGCCCGGAGGTGGGGCCGATGACGTTGGCCAGCCTGAATATCATGTAGTTGTAGCCGAACAGGTGAGAGTGTGCGGTTATCTTGGCCTCCGCAGCCAGCTTAGCCGCACCATAGAGAGAGACCGGCTTCAGCGGGCCGTGGCTCTCAGGCGTAGGCTGCACCTCGGCGTTGCCATAGACGGTGCTGGACGACGTGAACACTATGTTCTTTGCTCCGCCCTCGCGCATAGCCTCAAGCACGTTGTACGTCCCTATTATGCCGGAGTCAAGGTCCACGCGGGTGTTCTTTATCCCTATCCTTACGTCGGGATTGGCAGCGAGGTGGAACACCGTCTCTATCGAGTTGTCGCGCACTGCGGATTTAATCCGCTCTACGTCTGATATATCGGCGTTGACAAGATTGAAGTTTCCGCCGACAGAGTCGAGCATCGGGTTCCTCCCGGCGGAGAGGTTGTCGTATCCGACCACGTTGCAGCCTAGTTCAGCCAACCTCTTTGAGAGTGCGCTGCCTATGAACCCTGCGGCGCCGGTGACCAGCACGTTCCCCGCTATCTTAAACATTAATTTCCCTTGTTTATCCTCTGGTCAGGAGATATTTATACCTTGCCGGAGCCTGGAATCAGGACGCGGCGGCAGCGTGCTTCCTTCCCCTCAAGAGCAGCACAGCGGCGACAGCAATGATTATTACCACCACCCCACCCAGGAGGTAAGGCGCGTAGCCGCTGGCCTGGGCCTGACCCCT
>JAGWGP010000001.1 GCA_028867285.1 Microcaldota archaeon
TGCATTATTGATCCGCCAATCCTTCCCCCGACAAACCCGAACAGGACTATTGCGGCGGCGGTGGCGTACACCCCCACAGATCCGAGTGCGCCGATTATCTGGGCTGCGGGATTGGAAAAAGGCACGGAGATGCCCAGATACGCCCATACGCTGATGCCCATGCCGGCCACTATGCCGATTATCAGCCCGGAGAGCGTGCCGTCGCGCTCGCCCCTGGTTATCATGCCTGCCACGAACGCGGTGAAAACTACGGTGAGGGGGTGCGCCCAGCCCACAATCGCCTGCAGGGCGAGCCCTACGACTGCTCCGGAGAGTATGTTCCTGAGGGACATCAGGAGAGATAGATACTGCAAAATTTATAAGCCTTAAACCGCAACACGTTGCTGGCCCGTAACATAGCAGGGTATTAATACCATGATTCAGATTTTCCCAAGATTCGAGCCTAAACGCCAACGTTTTAAAGCTGTGATGAGATTATTGCTTGAGTGAGATGGAGTACAAGAGGCTTGGCAGGACAGGGGAGAGAATACCGGCCATGGGGCTCGGGACCTGGCAGCTCAACGTCAACCCAGAGGAGGAGGTCCGGGCCCTGAGGTATGGGATAGACAACGGCGCGTTCGTGGACACCGCGGAGATGTACGGGAGCGAGGAGCTGGTTGGAGAGGCCATAAGGGGAAGGAAGGTTTTCGTGGCTACCAAGGTCTCGCCGCATCACTTCAGGCATGATGACGTGATAAGGTCGTGTGAGGCCAGCCTGAAGAGGCTCGGAGTCAAGCAGATAGGCTTATACCAGCTGCACTGGCCCAATAAGAGGGTGCCGATATCGGAGACGATGTCCGCCATGGAGAAGCTAGTGGACGATGGGAAGATAAGGCACATTGGGGTGAGCAACTTCTCGGTGGACGAGTTCAGGGAGGCGCAGGGATCGATGAAGAGATACGACATAGTGTCCAACCAGGTCGAGTACAGCCCCATGGTCAGGGAGGTTGAGGACGACGGCGTGCTGGAGTTTTGCAGGAAGAACAAGGTCACTTTGATAGCCTACAGCCCTTTCGGGCATGGAGAGATGTTCAGGGAGAGGTACGGAGGTCTGGTAGAGCTGCTTGATGGTGTGGGAAAGGGCCACGGCAAGAGCGCGGTCCAGGTGGCGCTCAATTGGCTCATATCGAAGGAGCCTGTGGTTACGATACCTAAGGCGAGCACTGTCGGGCACGTCAAGGAGCTGCTTGATTCGATGGGATGGTCGCTTGATAAGAAGGAGACAGGCGTGATAGACGGAACGAGGGACTTCAGCAAGAAGTCAATACAGAAGAGGCTTGGGTTCCTGCTCAAGAACACCGGCGCGTGGGCCAGGCTTGCCACTAAGCACTATTCAAAAAAGAACGCCAACGGTGGCCGGGTCAGATCCTGAGATTGTAAAGGTTCTTCTCGTAGTCGAGCAGCATGTCATAAAGTGCCTCGTCTATCTCCTCTCCACGCTCTACAGCGTCGCGCATGGCCTTTGCGACCTGCGTCCTTGTGGTGTTTATCCCGGTGTATGTGCCAGCCTTCACTATGGCTTGCGTGGATGTAGGCACGAACGGCCCGAGCGTCGCGTCCAGATCCGGATAATCGGTGTCTATTGAGATTGACCTCTCCATCTCCCTTATGGATCCGTACTTGGCTCCGCAGTTCATAAGGAAGAGCGTGGCGCACATTATTTGGGTTCTCCTTTCGGCGCTGCCCTCCGACTCGAACATGTACATGGCCCTCGGTATCGTATGGGTTGGCATCCTCTTGAACTTGCTCACGAGCTCGGACTTTATGTGCGAATCGGTGAGACCGGATATTATCTCCATCGTTGCCGCGAACCCGTAGCCAGCCCTCTTTATCGATTCCAGTATGAGCCCGGCGAACTTGGCGTCCCTTGCCTCGGAGGCCATGGTGGCCTGGGCTTCCTTGCTCGCGTTGACCAGCCTGGAGAGCGTGGCCTTGTACGCCTCCTCGTACTTGCCCTTCATTGTGGGTACAGAGCTTGTGGCCCTCTCCTGTATTATGAACAGTATGGAGATCAGCCTCTCCATCGAGGCCTCCTTGAAGCTCACCCTGTCCAGCCCGGTAAGCTCGTTCCTGAGGGCATCCTTCACGTCGTTGGTTATTATGGCGGTCGATGTCCTGTAGGCCTCGGCGGACTGGGTAGCCAGGCGTATTAGCGGTATGGTGCCGAGCCTGGCGAGCGACTTGTACATCTCCGTAGTGCCTGAAGGCCCCCTACCTATGGATTTTGATATGAGACCGTCAAAGTGCTTCTTTATCGCATCGTTCTCGTCGAATGCAACCATCGTGGTGTTGCCCTTGTTGGTCTTGTTCGTGTTCATGCAGAGCTCACTGCGGACCAGGCGGGATGCCCGGCCTATTAGCTAAAGTGGTGCCGCTCCTTATATAAAAAGGTTCTGACGGAGGCTTGACCCGGTATTTAAGCCTATACCCTCACTTCCGCTATTATCCGCTTACGGCGACAGGCTCACCTGAAGGCCAGGACCACTATGTCCTCGAAGAAGTAGTGCTGCTTCGCGGCTACCTCCGCGTTGAGCCTCTTTACGTCGTTCGCGTATCTGTTGAAGCTGCTCTCCAACAGTAGGAAGATGTGGTCATCCATTGCGTAGTTCCTGCACTCGCTTATGAACCTGTCCATGAACAGCCGGCCGTGCCTCCCTCCGTCAAGGGCCACGTGCTTGAGCTGGTACCAGTGGCTGGGCAGGTAGGGCGGGTTGAATATTATGGTGTTGTACTTGCCCCTTATGTTGGAGAATATGTCGGACTGGACGAACTCTATGTCCACCCTGTTGAGCCTCGCGTTCTCCCTTGCGCAGTCCAGCGCCTTTGGGTCGATATCGGAAGCCGTGACCTCGAGCCCCTTCTTCGCGGCGACTATCGCCTGTATGCCTGTCCCCGTGCCTATGTCCAGCACCCTCCCGTAGGCATACCTCTCCACCACGTCTGCGAGCATGTATGAGTCCTCCCGGGGCCCGTACCCGCCCTTCGCGTCGAGCCTTATGCCATCAGCTATCATCAAATCGCAATATAATAAGAAAAAGAAAAAATAAAAAACAACTCTAGGTCCGGTCCTCGAGCCTCGCAGTGGACGCGAAGGATATCTTCTCCGGCGAGATGTCGATGACGACCCTGTAGGCGACCCTCAGCGCCTCCTCGTCATGGAACCTCTCCGCCAGCTTCCTGAGCTTGACGATCTGGTCGTCAAGTGCGATGATGTCATCGCGCAGCCCTATGTTGCCCAGCTTGCGCTCTATCGCCGCCTCCTCGGTCATCCTCTGACCTGGGGCCCTCTCCTTCTGGCAGATCTCGCACCTGTTGTGCCTCGCCTCGGAATCCATCCACGGATTCGCGCCGTACGCCTCTTGGGCCTCGCCTATCATGGAATCCATTCCCCTGGAGAGCTCGCGCTCCCATGCACTCTTTTTCATTCCATACCCCGGGAGTCCACATGCCATCGCTGGCACTAACCCTAGAAGACGCGCTTGTGCAATAGCACAGGCCTTACCTACTTGTATGGCGCAGGCATGCGCAACTTTCCCACAGGTTTTATTGGCGAGAAGAAATAAATACCTTTGGGGAGCGACTTACATTCTGGTGGAGTTGAGGTAAAGGTTTAAATATTTTTTCGACAGTAAATAATGTGCCGTGTCACTCCACGGCAACCCGGAAGACACGCCTGCGCTTCGGCGCAGGCCCTTATGCTCATTCAGATTGCGGCCTGGAGGAACTTCCGTTCCTCTTCGGTGAATATCTCCTCCTTCACGAACGTCTTGCTGCCGAGCATGAACCTGAGTATCTCCGACCTCTCCTTGTTGTGGGAGACGGTCTTCCTGAATATCTCTTCCGGTTCCTTTATGTTGGCCAGGAGGCTGGCGTCGTGCATCCACTCGTCGAAGTAGGTGCTGTATCTCATCAGCGTCTCTATCTGCTCCAGCGCAAGCAGGAACTTCCTAGCCCTCTCCACCTGCAGCACGACGTTGGGATCGTCGCTGCCCTCACCTGATTCGATGAAGCTGCCGTACCTCTCCCTTATCTGCGGCGCCCTCTCGAGCATTGTCGTGATTATGAACATGTCCCTGTCGGCGTCGTTGGGCCTGTCCGGCAGGGTTATGAGGCTGCCGTTGACCTCTATCCTCTTCTCCGATATCTCGTTGTTGAGGGTGTCCATTGCCTCGGTTATGAGCTCCACCTTTGCCTTGTTGAGCATGTCCACGCAGACCATCCAGGCCGGAGTGTCGTCTCTTGCCATGGGATCATCAGGATAAGTATAAGTGTCAACAGCAACATGATTTCCCGGCCGAAGCCAGTACACACATATCGTAAGCAGGCTTAGCTTCCAAGTTCGGAATGGGTTTGGGCGTTTCCCTGCTCCTATTACCGTTGACAATAAGTATCTGTTATGAAGGTTTTTATTCCTTTGTCTGGATGCCGATTAGGGGAACCTACAGGATTGGAATGTGGCTACAGCGTCCTTCCCCGCCTGCAGGAATCGCACAGCATGCTCTTCTGGTCTATGTGGTCCTTGCAGTAGGGCCTGCCGCACATCCTGCACGTGTATTCCGCTACCCTGTTGCATACGGTGCACATCCGCTTTATCTCAGCCATTCTTGACCCCCTCCAGTATCTCGGTATTGAGCGCTGCGCCCAGCAGCTCCTTGGCCCTTGTCAGCGACAGGGGCTTGGATCCCTTCCTCTTGGCGTATGCGCACTGGTACCTTACGTACGCCTCGTTGACCCTCGTGTTGGGGTCCACCTGCTTGCAAAGTTCTATGTAGTCCATTATCCTCTTGGTCGCCTCCTCGACCTCCATGCCCTTCACGTTGACGAGGTATGGGGCGAGGATGAGGTTGACCGACCTGTGCCTCACGTCTGCTATCGGCGTCTCCAGCAGCCTGTCTATCCAGCCATGGGACGCTGCCGAGACCGGCTTTTTCTTTGCCTGTTCCCTTACGTTCAGCCTGAGGTTCTTGGAGTACTCGACCACCTCGTGCGGAAGCTCCGCCTTGGGGATTGGAAGCCCAGACATTATCTGCTGCTTGATCGCCTCGCACAGCAGCTTTGCCATGTTGAAGTCGTTGAGGAGGACTATCCCGTGGTTTAGCCTCTGGTTTGCCAGGGCCAGATTCTTTGCCTGCGTAGAGTGGGCAAGGAACTCGCTGAAGCTTATGGTGAACTGCCTGGCGGTTCCCCCCATCCCGGTGGTTATGTGGAGGCCCAGCTCCTCGCCGATGTGGATGACCTCCGCCTCATCGGATGTTGCAAGGAAGAGCGACGACCGCGTGGCCTCGGCCCTGGCGTAGTTCGCTATGAGGTCCCTCCTGCCCAGCGCGCTCAGCAGCATCCTGGAATAGAGGTATGACATTATGTAGTCCCTCTTCAGCGAGCTTATCGCCATCTCGGAGGATGCGATGCCCTTGTTGACCGCGGCCTCTATGTGGTCCTTGGCCATCTGCAGGTACCTGCGCTCGAAGGATCCGCCCTCGCTCTCCACTATCTGCCTCGCCTCCGATGAGAACGGGTACTTGTAAGCAAAGCCAAGGGAGCCAGCTCCTGCCATGATATCAATCTCTCTTCAAGCTATTTATTCAGGCGCCTGAGCCTCCCTCCGAGCGACCTGAGCAGCGAGTTTGTCAGCCTCGCCATGCGGATGTCGAGCCTAGTCACGCCTCCGGCGTCGTGCGTGGTGAGCTGCAGGGTGACCCTCTTCCAGCTTATCATTATCTCGGGATGATGGTTCTCCTTCTCTGCAACCGTAGCGAGCCTGACTACGAACCTTATCGCGGCGGGGAATGTGGGGAAATCCAGCGGGCCAGTCTCGATGAGCCCCCTCTTGGCCCTCCATCCCGCCGGAAGGGATTCCTTTACCTGGGCCTGCGAAAGCCTTTTCTCGTCAAAGCATCTCTTGTCTTTCACAATCTCACTCCCAATTTATCGTTATGTAGTTCTCCGCCATGTTGAGGTTCCTGAAGGGGAGTATGCCCTTTATGGCCTCGGTTATCCTGGCCCTCGATATCTCCACGTTCTCCTTCCTGAATATCTCTATGTGGGGCCTTATCGCCTTCTCCAGCGCCTCCCTCTCGCTGCTGTACAGCGCCATGACGAAGAACCTGTAGCTCCCGGTTATTGGCGCCAGCATCTGGTACTGAGACATTATGTAGGTTACGCCGTCTGGCTTGAGGTACTGGGCCCTGGCCATGGAGGACCTCTCCTTCGTGGTCTTGTTGAACTTGTAGTTCACGAAGAACGAGAGCACGTAGTCGTTGATCGGGTGCTGGACCGCTATGGTGAACCTCTTTATTATGCCGCTCCTCTTAAGCCTGAATATCCTGTACCTCACGGTCTCGTCGTTGAGCCCGGTCCTCTGAGACAGCTCCTCATAGCTCATCCTGGAGTTCCTGTTGAGCAGCCTGAGCAGCTCCCTGTCCTTCTCGGTGAGCTTTATCCTGGGGTTTATGCTGTCTACAAAGCTCTCGGTTAGCGGCATGTAGCCGAACTGGGCGAGCACGAACTCCGATGGCCTTATGACTGGGCCGTAGTCGGACAGCTCTGATGCCAGGCGGGTCTCCCATTTTATGTATGATATGGGGTCGCTGGTCCTGGCGTAGATGATAAGGTCGTAGTCCCCCTGCGCCAGGTATGCGGCGTGCACGGTCGCGTCCTTCGAGAAGAATTTCTTGAGAAGGGCCGAATCCGGCCTCCTGGTGAACTTTATGGTGAGTATGTGCCTCTCGGTGGCCCCCATGCTCTCCTCGTTGACCTCGAGCGTGTACCTTATGTCCAGCCTCTTCTCGAGCGCGTCGAGGGCCCTCTTTGCGGTTATCCTTGAGCACTTGGCGACCCTGGCCAGGTCGGTTATTGTGGCCCTGGAGTTCTTGCTTAGCTCCCGGACTATCTCCTTCTCCTTGAAAGAGTAGTACTCCATGATTGGTATTGGGCCGCAGGATATAATAGCTTATCATTTTACCTAACTTCTTCTAATAAAATGGGATAAATCTAAACACTATTTAAGGGCGGCGTGGCAAGCATTAGCATATGAGGATCTTTTACAAGGGCGCCATCGCGCTTGCCTTCGTCGCCGTGGAGCTCGCCTTCATGACCGTGCTGATGTCGGTGGGAGGCGGCAGCATAGGAGTGCTGCAGTTCCTGTTCTTCACGCTCCTTGTTGCGACTGTTGCCTCCCTTGCGGTGAGCTTCGCGCACGACAGGTTCGGCGGGCTTGCGAGGCTGCTCAGGTCAAGGAAGGCGCTTGCGATAATGATAATCGTGGGGGTGCTTGACGTAGGGCTGGCCCAGCTGCTCCTAACCACGGGCAGCCTGGGCACCAACCCCAGCGTTGCCGGGATAGTATACAGGAGCTGGGTGATAATGATGGCCCTACTCTCACCCCTCGTGCTGAGGAGCAGGATAGGGGTGAGGCAGGTGGGTGCCATGCTGCTGGGCATGTGCGGAATCTACCTGATGGCCACCAATGGCAGCCTGATAGGCGTGGGTGTCGGTGAACTCCCGTATGTGGCTGTGGTCCTTGGAGCGGCCCTCAGCGTCGCTGTGGCCAATGTGGCAATAAAGAGGTACAACGCCGACACGGTGGGTTCGGTGGTCGTGTTCAACGCCGCGTCGCTGGCGTTCTCGGCAATACTGCTTGCCGCATCTGGCCAGTCGCCGACGTTCAGCATGCCGATTCCAACGCTTGCGGCTGCGCTATTCCTCGGGGGGATAACCTATGGGGTTGGCAACGTGCTGTACATGTACTCGCTGAAGAGGCTGAACCAGATGCTCGTGGGCAGCGCCACACTTGCGGTGCCGTTCCTTACGGTGGTGTTCTCGTTCATCCTGTTAGGGACCCAGATAAGGCCTTATTACATAGCCGCGGCCGCGATGATAGGCGCTGGCATATTCCTGCAGTACAGGGTCTCATCAAGGGCCCCGGAGAGGATGAGGCATCCGGGAATCGCGGGGAGGATGCAGATATTCGACATAACCGGCGCTTTCGTGAACACCAAATCAGGCGTTATAGACGGGATGATAAGCGGGGGCAACAGGGCCCTGGCCGTGAAGCTGAACCCTGAGGCCTACATAAAGGAACGCCACGGCACGATATTTGAGAGCAGGGGCTGCAGGGCGTTCACTGACCTCGATCCCCATGGGGATGTCAGCTCCGCAGAGGTCGAGTTCATAAGGGACATGCTCGGGATAGGCAAGGGCGAGGCGGCGCTCATAGGGATGGGTAGGCCAGAGAGCCTGGAGAGCGCGTTCGACGAGTTCCACTCCGTAGCTGGCATGGGGGACATCGAGCAGCCTACGGTCTCGTCCTAGATAAAAAAGGAGAACAGGGAGAAGGGCTCAGCGCCTCTTCTTCCTTGTCAATGCGTACGCCGCTATGATTATGACTATTATCACAACCACTATGGCAGCGGCTGCGATGCCCGATCCAGTAGTCGGCTGCTGCGCTGCCTGCTGGACTGTTGTGGCTGCCACTGAGGTGGTGGCCGCGACCGTCGTAGGCGCAATGGTGGTGGTTGGCGCAGCCGTCTCATTTGTGTGCATTATGCCGACCACGGGGTCCTTCGGTATTGTGAACGTGAGGACGCACGACGTGGAGTTGGCGGTGTAGTTCGCTACTGCCATCCATGTGCCGTTCTTTAGCACGTACGGCGTCGGAACGTTATGCACCCACGAGCACAGGAAAGGGAAGTTCACGGTTATGTTGCTGACCGTCGTGGCGTTTGCGCTGACATTGAATGCTACCAGCTTGATGAGTCCATTCGGCGCAGCCGGCGTAGATGCGGTCACGTTGCTAACAGTCACGTTGACGTTTGCTGTGCCCTGTCCTGCTGCGTTGACCACTAGGCTAGCGCCCATTGAGCTCACGTTTACCATGCCTGGCGAGGACCTTGATATCTTGACTGTTACAACGCCGCTCTTGTTGAGTATGGATGGTGCTACGGTGGTGGTGACGGTTGTCGGAACCGTAGTGGCGGCGGTGGTCGTTATAGAAGGCGCACCTCCGGCGGCCGTGCCGCCAGTTCCTAGAGAACCAACCTTGAGCGTGGTCGAGGTGGTGAAGTTTGTGTAGTTGGAGTTGCCCGCGTTCTTGAACAGTATGGTGTGCAGGCCGGACTGGGTCTCCTGGGTCCAGTTCGCGACAGAGGCGGTCTGGTTCATCAGGACGCCGTCAACATACAGGCTCCATGAGCTCTGGTTGTTGAGAGTGGCGGTTCCTGTGCAGGTGACCGTTGACCATGTATAATAGCCAACGAAGCCCGGGCTGGTGCACGAAGCGGTGAGCACCGAGTTCTTGGTTATCACAAGTGTGTTTGTTACGGCAGCAAGCGTGTATGGGGTTGAAGTGCCGGAGTCGAAGGCGTTGATGGTGTATATGAAGTTGCCGCTGGAGATGCCCCCATTGTTCTGCGCCTGCGCAATCATGTTGACCGTGTTGAATGTCTCTGCAGTGCCTATGAGCGTGTTCGGCACAGGACCGACGCTTACCCCATTGTTCACGAACCAGTTGAACGTGAATGTTCCGCTTCCGCCAGATACTACTGCGTTGATGGATATCAACCCGGAGCCGAACGGTATGCTGTTAGTCGCAACGCCGTTGGGTGCGTATATTATGACGTTCATGGTGGGCTGCTTGTTTATGGTCACCGCAGGTATCGATGTGGTCTTGAACGTGTTTGTGCCCATGACCTCGGATATGAACGCGTTGAACGCCCATGCCCCAGTTATGGTTGTCGCCGTGACCGTATTGCTGATCTGCGTGCCCGCAGTGTTGGAGGTAAGCGTGAGCTGGGTGTTGGAGAATGCGTTTACCCCGAGCACTATGTTGTTCGTGGCGTTGAGCAGGAAGTTTATGGTGTTTGCCTTCGGCACATTTGGCGCGTTGAACACCCAGTTCGCCAGATAAGGAGAGTTGCCGCCAGATATGCCGTTGATCGTTATGAATGTGTACTGCCCAACGTCTATTATTGAATTGGATATCGTGTTTCCGGGAAGGGTGCCGCACGTGAGGGTTCCGGGCCCGGAGAGCTCAGTACCGGTGCAGACGATGTTTGTCGGGGTTGCGGCGAATGCCTGGGTGCCTATGAACACCGACAGTGTAAGCGCAATCAGCAGTATGGATAGTTTTGTTTTCAATCAATCACGGCAATCAGAATGAATGTGATACGAAAAGAAGGTATAAAAAGGCTCCCTTATTTGATGAATACGTAATCAAATTTGGGCCCCTTTTTTAGAGATTTTGTATATGGACTTTTTAAGGCTTAAGTATCAGGCCGTAGGCTGGTGCATGGATAAAAAGATGGGGCAGGGCGAACGCCCTGCTTTTAAAAAAGAGTTCAGCAGTTGGTGAAGTACTGAGGGTACTGCACGCACAGATATGGGTTGCTGCCCAGCCATGCTATCGGGTTGCCGAAGGCGGCCTGCTGCTCCGAGTAGTTCAGGATCTGGGAGTATCCGCTGGACCTGAAGGCGCTTATCACGCACTGCGGCGAGCTCGCCGGGTCTACCGGGTAGGTGCAGCCTATGGAGGGCGTGCCCGAGGGGGCCCAACCCATGCTGCTCCAGTTGCCCATAGGGAACCCGTGGTGAACCAGGGCGCCCACGAACGCTGCGGCTATCCCGCCTATGACCACGAATATTATCGCGCCAAGGGTGAATATAGACAGCAGGTAGGTCCCTACGGCCTGCTTGTAGTTTATGCCCTGCTGCTTCGACAGGCTTATTATGAGCACTATTATGCTCCATATCCCGGCGAGTATCTGCACAGCCACGCCCACGAAGGGTATGCCGAGCAGCCAGAACAGCAGAAGCGACGGCATTATGCCGTGCACGAATGCGTTGAACGTCCTGGAGTAGTCCTTCTTGACCAGGTCGAACAGTATCTTTGAGAACAGCTGGTATATGCCCGCGGATATCAGGAGCGATATAGGGGATATGACGAACAGCATCAGGGCAGGCAGGCCTATTGCGCCGGCCGCGCCGAGGGCAAGGTTGCCCCCAACAAGGCCCGATGCCTGGCCGCCAACGGTCCTGAACGTCCCTATCGAGAAGTACAGTATGAGGTTGACTACCAGGGCCACCACGAAAATCGGTATCGCTGTGCCGTAATAGAACCTGAGTGTCTGCTCCACAGACATTGGTTTTGTGTTCCTGCTCGGGTGTCTTACCGACTCCAGAGCCATCCATAAGGATTTCTTTATGTCCATCGTCTCATCCTTTCTCGGCCTAAGCCAGTTATCAATGGTTTGATAGGCTTTAAATCCTTTTGCATAGGCGACGCCATGGCGCCGAAGGGGCAGTAATTTTAATGTTAGCCCATAAATGTATTGGCAGGGGGACGTACGCTAACCTGGCAGACTTCCGCGTTCGGGTCGCGGCTATCCGAGTTCAAATCTCGGCGTCCCCATCTTATATGTTTAATAGTCTTGGCTGAGCAGTGGGTGTGTGGTGGGATGGGCGTACTCGAGCTGTTCAAGCTGAATGGGAGGTCGGGTATAGTAACCGGTGTCTCGAGCGGGCTAGGGGTGGCGTTCGCCACCGCGCTGGCCGAGGCCGGAGCGGACCTTGTGGTATGCGCCAGGAGAGAGGACAGGCTGCGCGCCAATGCCGAGATGATATCAAAGGCTACAGGCAGGCGGATAGTGCCGGTGGCTTGCGACATGGGCAACGAGGGAGACGTGATCAACCTCGTTGAGCGTGCGGAGAAGGAGTTCGGCAAGATAGACATACTCGTCAACAACGCCGGCACGGCCGTGGCGAAGCCCGAGACAGAGATAACGGACGAGGAGTGGAAGGCGGTGATGGAGGTGAACCTCAACGGCGTGTTCAGGTGCTGCAGGGAGGTCTCCAAGCGCATGATTACTGACAAGACCAAGGGCAGCATAATAAACATAGATTCGATTTACGGCGTGCACGGGGACATGATACCCGCCCTGCCCTATTACTCTTCTAAGGGCGGCGTGGCCAACATGACTAGGGCGCTTGCGGTTGAGCTCGCGCCTCATGGGATCAGGGTAAACGCGATAGCGCCGGGCTTCTTCCCGAGCGAGATGACCACGCCAGTGTTCCAGAACCAGGCGATGCTGGACCACATAAAGACCAGGACGCCGATGGGCAGGCTCGGAGAGCCTTGGGAGCTCGCGGGTGCGACGGTGTTGCTGGCATCCGACGCGGGCAGCTATATAACAGGGCACATACTTCTTGTCGACGGCGGATGGGACGCCAACTAGTCAGATCAGCTTGAGGTCAAGGAGATATCTCCTGTTCTTCGTGCCGCTGATGTACATCTCCGTTACCTTTATTTTGTAGAACCTCAGGGATGCGGTGCCTGCGAGTTCCGATGGCGGATACCTCTTGAGGGGATCCATCTTCGAATCAGGGAACTGCTTCTTTGCGTATAACTTTATCGCCTCCTTCAGCGCCTCGTTGAACGGCATCAGAGTGGCCGTTCCCTCCGCCTGTATGCTCTCCGCCCTTCCCATAGGCTGGTTGGAGTCGAATATTACAAAGGACACCTTAGGGTTGGCGGACACGTTCTCCGAGTGCCTCGAGTCCATGGCGGACAGGAAGTAGAATTCATACTTGCTGCTGTATGCGTAATAGACGACAGCTGCCCAGGGGCTCCTGTCCAGGTCGCTGGTCGAGAGCACCATGTACCTGTTGCCCTCAAGTATCTCCCTAGCAGAGTCCTCGTGGCTCTTGGCGGCTGCCATGGTAGTGCATCTCTGCGCATCTTTATATTGCTTAGCGATTTGCGCCTCCTGAATTTAAATAACTTCTTTCGGATATATGAGGGACCAGTCTGATGATATGAGAGCTAGCGCAGTCTTGCTTTGCATGATGATCTTTGTCGGTACGCCGGCATTAGCCTCGGCGCTAAGCCAGAACGGATACCTTCCTGGCAACGCCGCCAACTACACGTCCAACGTGGTTACGATAAGCTTCACCGGCTCCGGGGTGTGCGAGTTCAACGGGACCGCGGTGGATACGCAGGAGCCCGATAACGAATCGGAGAGCAGCTACTGCGAGATAGGGGTGGGCGAGGACACGAGCCAGGGATACCCGCTCTGGATACTCATACCCGCGTTCAGCGGCACGTCGATATTCGGCATAAACACGCTGGGGGCTTCTGCGCAGGGGCTTCCTGTTTACAACGGCAACGTGATGGGAGTAGAGTGCGGGCCAGGCGGCACTGTGGCCTCATGCCCGGACCATCCGGAGTACTCCTATTCGCCGATGTGGGTGGGGATTGAGCAATCCTCAGGCATTTACAACGGGATATTCGGGCTGCCCGAGGGCGTGCTCCCGGTTCCCGGACACACCCACGCCAACGAGGATAGCTACCTAGGAAACACAGGCAAGTGGTATATAATACCGGTCTTCGTGCTCGATCCCAACGTCATGCCCAACGCCACCACAGGTTCGTGCTCCAGGCTGGCCCCGTCTAACCTCACCAACTCCACGAGCAACTGCCTCGACTCGTTCGGCGACATATTCAGGGCGATGACGACCTCGAGCTCGGCTGTCGCGAACGCGAACAGCGGAAACCCGATATGGGGAATGTTCGGAAACACAACGCTGCAGGCGGTGGTGCCGGGCCTTACCCCAGGATTGTCGGTGGTTAACCCTGCCACGGGCACGCAGATAGCGTTCGCAACCAACCAGCTCAACTACTATGTGGGCGAGCCGCTTAACACTAGCGCGATAAACCAGCCTGCGCAGAGCAACAGGCAGCCCGGTAGCTCTGCACTGACGACACAGATGGCCATCGTACTGATAGCCGCCATACTGGTAGCTGGCGGGATTGTGGCGCTTGAGAGGAGGCTCAGGGGCGGTTAGCCCTGCTTACTAGCTGGTAGAGCAGCTCCTCATTGTCGCCCTCCGCCGCCTTGAAGCTCCTTCTGGCCCAGCACCTCATGCACACGTAATGTATGGTGAACCCCTTCCTGTCTGAGGATGCCCCGACGGGCTTCATCATGCCGTGGCACGCCTCCTTCCTGTCCCCCGGGTTGATGTCCACGTGCATCGAGTAGAGGCATTTGGGGCAGTGGTCTGTGTAGCCTGTGCCCATCACCTTTGCGCCGCAGTTGGCGCACTCGAAGTCCTCCTTCCTCCTTGAGAAGCGTTTTTGATCCATATGGGCCACGTTGCTGACGTTATTTTTTACCGAGAGCAGGTTTTATATTCCTTTGTAGCCCAATATATTATGCTTATACTCAGGGTGTGGAAATGTTCGAGCTGAAGATAGATGATGCAAGGTACTGGAAGACGTGCGTTGACTCGATTGTCAGCCTTATAGACGAGGGCTCATTCAACATAACCAAGGAGGGCATATCCCTCAAGGCGATGGACCCGTCCGGGATAAGCATGGTCTCATTCTCGATGCCGAACAAGGCATTCTCGAAGTACGAGCTCGACAAGACGGCGACCGTAGGCCTGAACCTGGAGAACCTTAGCAAGATACTGGCCAGCTCCAGGAACAACGAGCAGCTGGTGATGAAGGAGAGCGGAAACAAGTTCTCCATAGAGTTCATAGGCGCCAACAGCAGGAGGCGCTACAAGCTCCCGATGATAGACGTCAAGAAGGACGCCGACAAGGAGCCGAAGGTGGAGTTCGACGCGCATGTGGAGCTCAAGTCCGACTCGCTCAAGGAGATCCTGAAGGACGCCACCCTGCTTTCCACTTACATAGGCTTCAAGACCGAGAAGGACTCGTTCCTGGTCCTGGCAAAGGGGGACGCCGGGGAGCTGGAGGAGGAGCACATGAACAACGCCGAGGTGGTCAAGAAGATAACGGTGAGCAAGAGCTCCTCTGCCACGTTCAACCTCGATTACCTGGACAGGATGATAAGCGCGTCGCCGCCCAATTCCTCCATCAACCTCTCTATAAAGACGGAGGAGCCGATAAAGATAGAGTACAAGATTGGCGATGCGAGCGTCACCTACTACCTGGCCCCGTACATGGAGAGCTGAGCAAAAGAAGGGATAAATAACCATACTCCCATCTAATCCTGATTAAATGACGGTTCTTGTGTTCGTCACCCCAAAGGGGTTCAGGGACGAGTCGCTCAACGCTGTCAAGCTGTTCCTGAGCAAATGGGGGGTTGGCTACAAGATAGCGAGCTACACGGGCCACGAGTGCACGGGAAGCCACGGGGCGGTGGTGAAGCCAGACGTCCACGGCACGAAGATCTCGGCGCAGGACTACACCGGCTTGGTGATAGTGGACGGCGAGGGGATAGAGGGCTACAAGATATACGAGTACAGGCCCATGCTCGACCTGGTGCTGAACTTCAACAACTCGAGGAAGCCCATAATAGCCATAGGAAACGCGATAAAGGTGCCTTCAAGGGCCAACGTAATAATGGGCAAGAAGGTTTCAATCACGCATGATGCGGAGGCGAACCGCCTGCTGATGCTGTTTCACGGGATACCGTCGAAGGAGCCCTTCGAGGTGGCCGACAACCTGGTGACCATAGGGAGGCCGGAGGACATAGCCGCGTCCATGCCTAAGGTCCTGGAGCTGATAAGCATCGGCTGACCTGGTGCTGTTCATGGAGGAAGAGAGGGCCGCGCTCACAAGGAGGATAGCAGGCGAGAGGATATCGATACTTTTCGGGCTGGCCGAGGATAACCAGCTGGGGAGGCCAGAACTGGCGGACAGGTACTCGCACCTCATAAGGGAGATAGCGATGCACTACAGGATAAAGCTCCAGCAGAGGGTCTCGGCACAAATCTGCAGGGGGTGCGGGGCGTTCCTCGTCCCTGGAAGAACTGCGTGGGTGAGGATAGTGGCCAAGCAGAGGCTGAGGATACTAAGATGCACGCGCTGCGGCAGGGAAAAGAAACTGTACTACTAGAATTTCAGCAGCTCCACAAGCCTCTTGGCTTCTGAGGCCGTTATCTCCTTGTGCCTGGAGAACCCGTCGGGCTCCTTGGAGTAGATGGGCAGCACGTGTATGTGGAAGTGGAATATTATCTGCCCTGCCCCCTTCCCTATGTTGGTGGATATCCTCATGCTGTCCGCACCGAGCTTCTCCCTTTGCATTATGGCCACCTTCTTAGCTATGGAGAATGCACTGCCGATTG
Organism: Microcaldota archaeon; assembly: GCA_028867285.1. Classification (GTDB taxonomy): domain Archaea; phylum Micrarchaeota; class Micrarchaeia; order Micrarchaeales; family Micrarchaeaceae; genus JAGWFU01. The sequence goes on from JAGWGP010000001.1 coordinate 16,126, forward strand.
TGGCGTCGTCGGATTCCAGCATGTCCTTTACGTGCTTCTTGGTTATGACAAGGACATGCCCCTTCGCGGATGGAAACCTGTCAGGGACCACGAATACCTCGTCGTCCTGATAGATGAACGACTCCTTGGCCGTGTCCCTCACGTTGCAGAATATGCAGTCCATGATGTAATATGCACTCCAAGGTTTATAAGTTTGCGCAGGAGTAGAAAATGAATGGGCCTGGTGAGATTTGAACTCACGACATCTGGCTTATAAGACCAGCGCTCTAACCATGCTGAGCTACAAGCCCCTGATTAATTTTCGTCGGAAAGGTATTAAGCACTACGGCATCGTGTAGTTATTCGTGACCCAAGAGGGCTTCGCCTGCTTGACCGGCAGGGTGCCGGTGTAGTTGTTGAGCTGGTATATCATTATCGGGTTGGTGTAGTTGACCATGTTAACCCCCTGGGGCGTGCTCGGGTACACCAGGGTGAAGCCCGGCAGGTCGTGCAGGAAGAATCCCCTGTAGAAGTTTGACGTGTAGAAGCCCGACGGCGGGTTGGTTATGGTACCGTTGGGGCCGTTGGGCAGGTATATCATGAGGAACTGGACCACCTGCACACCTGAGACGCTGAAGCTGCCGAACGCCAGGCTGCTCTGTATGACCATGTTGGTCGGCCTGCCGGCGGTGTCGTAGACCTTGAGCACCCCGTTCTTGTCGGGATTAGTGCTGACGCACACGGTCTGGTTCTCGAGCGAGTTGCCGTTCACCAGGAACGCCCTCGCGTAGACGTTTGTGGCGTTGGATATCGAGCAGTATGTGTTTATGTTCTGCTGTATTCCCGACTGCGGGACCAACGCCGCATAGGGCACCAGTGCGAATTGCGGATCGTGGTTTATCTCGCAGTTTGAGTTGCCCAGCATGTAAGGCACGGGCGGGTTCTGTAGGGCACCCTGACCTATGGCGAATGCCCTTGAAGTGGCATTGACGTTGACGCACGCGAGGAAGTCCAGGGCCTGCCACTTGGATATCAGGTCCTGGTCGAACAGTACGTACTTGGTCTGGTTTGTGTTCATGTAGTTTGCCAGCGTCTGCGGCGAGTAGTTGTAGCTCGGGCCGAGCACGAAGTTTGCGGCGGTGCCGTAGTCCTCCTGGGCGTAGGCGTTGTCGCCCCTGAGCACGGCGTTGCTGTTGCCGAACCAGTTTATCCAGTCCCCGTAGTCCCACCATGCGAGTATCCTGGGGGCATAGGGGCCCACGTTCTGCCTCATCCATGCGGTGGCCTGCACCCAGTAGCCCTGCACCTGGTTGCAGAACAGGTTGGCGCCCATCGCGTTGCCGCTTGCCTGGAATGCGGAGCACGCCTGCGACGGGTTGCTGGCGAACGTGGCAGCCCCAGCAAAGAGCTGCACGAACGATGCGCTCTCAGAGAGGAAGAACGTTCCGGATATGAACGGGAATATGAACAGTATCACAGTCAGTATTATCAGGTTCCTGTCTGCCTTGCTCAGCGCGGCCTTCTTTATCAGCTTGGCGTCTGCAATGAGATATATCAGGGAGAGAACCAGCGCCGGGACCCCGAACAGGAGGAACAGGCTTATGATTAACGCCCCGCCCATGAGCTGCCTGTGGGTCGTGTATACATCGGAGGGGAAGTGCTCGGTGGTGGCCCCGCCGGAATTGACCGCAAGCCTCCTTCCGCTGTGGTAGAAGTATGCAAGCTCGCCTATGGTAATGCAGAACAGCATGATGTATGCCACGCCGAGGTGGGGCAGGTACTTCACCTCAGAGAATCCCGCGAACATTAGCGGGAGGGCGATGCCCAGGTAAAGCACAGCCGTCCTGCTGTTCCTGACTATTATGCTCACCGCCAGCATGATTATGCTCATTATCGATACTGCCCAGACGAATATTGGCAGGCCAAACAGGTTTGCGCCTATTGCGCCGAAGCCCGCCGCGCCGAAGTTGTAGAGGAGACCTGTCGGGATGTACTCCTGGACCGTCATGAACAGCGCCTTCGACGGCGTTGTGAACTTAGCGCTCAGCTGCAGGTATCCCTGCACGGGCTTCCCGAGAGGAGTGAGCAGCACAAGCAGCCCGACTATTATGAATATGCCAATTACCACCGCAAGCCTCGACACCGCGGTCGGATTCCTGGATACCATCGGGGAGAGCCTCTTGGACAGGACCTCGATCACTGCCACCATGACCAACGAGGCTATGGGGAATGCGATGGTGGTGGGTATGCCGACTATCGTCGGTATGCCTCCGCCGTATACCGCCTTGTACGGCTCGTATATCGCCAGGAATATGGCTATAACGGCAAGAACTATGCCGTTCATCTTGTAGAAGTCGAGGCTGACCTTGCCCTCCCTTATGATGTCTATGACCCCCTGGAAGATTATGTAGACCGCGAGTATCCCGGCGTCAACCGTGTAGTAGTGCGCGCCCAGGAACGTGGAAACGAATGCGAGCCCGGCGAGTATGGCGAGGCTCTTGCTCTTCGGGTTCCTTATCGCAATCATGTATGCGGCGAAGAAGAAGAACAGCGAGAATATCCCCCACGGCTCTAGCAGCTGCTCGCCAGCTATGAAGGTTGTTAGCAGCACCGGCATCATGGATGTGAATGCGGCACCTATGAGCGCGATCCTGGCGTCGTACTCATGATACAGCAGCATGAATATCACGAACACCAGTAGCGCCGCCGTTATCGGAGGGTAGACGCTGGACACCAGGCTCATGAGCGTGGTGCTGAAGTTGGCGAGGTGATATGTGCTGGAGTTGACCAGGCTGTACCAGTATGCCTCTATGTAGGGGACGAGGGGCTGTATCCTCATCACCGTGCCGTTGGCTACGGCGGGCCATGCGGATGTGGAGAGGTAGAACTGGCTTCCGAAAGTGAGTATGGACTGGGTAGCCAGCATGTCGAAGTATGGATCGAACTCGAAGAACGTCGGGGAGACGCTTATGTTTATTATCCTGGTGTAGAAGGTTATCAGCATCAGCGCGAGCAGTATGGCCCAGACCCACCAGGGCGTCTGCTTCCTTGCGTGGGTGTGCTCGTGATGGACCTGGGGGGCTGGCTGCTCGTGCCTCTTCTCGGTTATGAACGAGCTGAACGAGGTGGCGAACGGGCCGAAGCCTCCTGTGAGCGCCACGAGTATGAGCCCTATTACGGTGAGCACAAGCGCGTTGGCCTCGAAAAGCCCTAGCGAGAACGAGAATGCGCTCGAGTAGTTGATGAGGTAGGATTCAGCCCACGTCATCGCTGCCGGGAATATCAGGCCGAATATGAACCCGATGGTGAGCACTTCGAACATGTGCAGCTCGGTCTTCCTTAGCAGGGCGTATGCGAGCAGCGCGCCTGGCACGAACATTGACACGAACGCGATGACTATGCTCGCTATGATGCCGAACATGCTAACCAGTTTTAATATGATGCGGGGTTGCTTTGCTTCAGCCGCTCATTATCGACTTCGGGAGCTCCACCTTCTTCATCTCCCTGTCGGGGAAAACCGTGCCCGGGGGCACTATCCTCACCTTGACGCCGATAGCCCCGTACTTCGGGTAGGCGGTGGCCTCGGCCTCAGACACCAGGTTGGTGACGTCGCCGGCCTTCGGTATGTAGCCGATGCTCTTCCTGATGGTCTTGGCACGGGCGCCCTTGGCCGCGAGCTTGCCGCTCGCCACTATCTCTGCGCCGAGCGCACCGTTCTCCATGACCTCCCTCAGGCTGCCCTGTATGATCTTCCTGGCGTTGATGCCCCTCTCTAGCTTCTCCGCTATGCTCTTAGCGACAAGAAGCGGCTCGAGCATGCGGTTCTCGACCTCCATGACGTTTATCTGGGGGTTCTCGACGCTGAATCTCTTCCTTATCGTATCAGTGATCGTGTCTATGGTCTTGCCCGCCCTTCCTATTACCCTTCCCGGGTTCAGCACGTAGACGGTTATCCTTGTGAGCACAGGGGTCTTCTGTATCTCCACCCTAGAGAATCCGGCCCTGGTCAGTTCCTTTGCCAGGTACTTGGACATGTTCAGCTTTATTATCGCGTCATCTATGAACTTTCTCTCTATTGTCATCGTTACACCTTGTTCTCGGCCGTTGCCACGGGCTTGGGCGCCTCCGGCTTGGCCATCGGCTGCGGTGCCTTAGGCTCCGCCTTTGCCGGCACCTTTGCCTCGTGGTCGTGCTCATGGTCGTGCTTGTGCCCCTCGGCCTTCCTCTCCTCCTTCCTCTGCTTCTTCACCGCCTTGAGCCTCCTGTCCTCCTCCCTCTCTACGCGCTTGTTCTCGTCGAACTTGGAGAAGGTCTTGATAAGCTTCTGCGTCTTCTTGCTGAGCGTCTTCTTGGCATCGGTGCTGAGCCCGATCTCCACCCTTGCGAACTCCAGGTCGCTCCTCCTCATGGAAGAGTATCCGTAGCCTCCGACAGTGACCGATCTCACCCCCTTCGGGGGCGACCTTCCGGCTATAAGCGTCTTGTTGGCCGCTATGTGGACAACATACATCAGATCCGGGGCGAAGCCCTTGCTCTCTGCGTTGGCCTTTGCGTTGACCAGCACCTTCTTGACTATGGCGGCGCACTTCTTCGGGAACCTTCCCTTCTTGCCCTGCAGCTCGCCCCTGGAGGCCATGTACTTGTTGTGCCTCCTGTAGAGGACAGCCTTGCCGTCGTAGATGACGCCGTCCAGTATGTTGAGCGCCGCGTTGACGCTCCTGAACCTCACCGCATCGCAGACCGCGCACAGGTCCTTGTAGCTGGCGTTGATGTCCTTCGCCGCGGCGAAGACCATGTCGCTCCTGTCAAGATTGTATGAATACTTCAATTACTTCACCGCAAGGAACTTGCTTCCACGTGTCGCCCTTATTCCTGGGGCGGAGTGGAGCACCCTCTTCGTCGTGTATGCGAACTCGCCCAGCCTGTGGCCGAGCATATTGGCGCTTATCTGCAGCGCCTGGAACTCCTTTCCGTTGTGGACCTCGAACTTGACGCCGATCCACGAGGGGATTATGACGGCCTCCCTTATGTGGGTCCTTATAGGCTTGGTCTTGCCCGCCCTCTTGTACTCCTCGACCTTTGCGAGCAGCTTCTTGTAATCGAGCCCGTTCCTCTTCATGCTCCTCCTCTCCCTGGACTTCACCAGGCCGAGGTACTGCTTCTGGTCCAGCTTCTCGGCGTCTGCCGGGTACATTCCTCTAAATGCGATCTTCTCTGGCATCGATTCATCTCTTCTTCCTTCCTACCCTGCTGGCGGCTATGTGGCCGACCTTCCTTCCCGGCGGCGCGTTCCTGGAGGTCATGCTGCTCTTTCCCTTGTGGTGCTGCTTGCCTCCGAACGGGTGGTCCACGGGGTTCATCTTTACTCCCCTCTGGACCGGCCAGGTCCTGTTTAGCGTCCTCATTATGTAGTGTGCCTTTCCTGCCTTTACAAGCGGCTGGTCCGTCATTCCGCCTCCGGCGACGACTCCGAGCTGTGCCCTGCACTCGTTGCTCAGGTTTATCGTGGACTTGGATGGCATCGATATCGTGGTGCTGTCGCCTATGTGCGCGGATATGTATGCCGCGCCGCCTGCGGATCTCACGTACCTTCCTCCATCGCCGGGCCTGGACTCCACGTTGTAGACCGGGGCTCCCTCGGGCACGTCGCCGAGCTTCATCACGTTGCCCAGCGAGTAGACCGGCTTGGGCCCTATGTGGACCTTGTCCCCTACCTTTATCCCCTCGGGGGCGATCAGGTGGGTCGTGGTGAAGTCCTCAAATAGTATCTCCATCAGCGGAGCGGTGTGTCCCGTGTGGTTTATGAAGCCGACTACCTCGCCGGATATCTCCTTGTCCCTGTCGTTGGTGTAGGTGACCTTCAGGTCGAAGGTATTGGGCAGCTTCCTGTACACGTTTGTGCCCTTTCCTCTCCTCTGTTGCCTGAGTCTCTTTCCCATTGTTACACCAGCTTTAGCTTTACCGCGACATCGCTCGCGTTGAATCCCTTGGCGAGCTTGATGAGCGCCTTCTTCTTGTTGTTCGGCAGGTTTATCGTCCTTATGCTCGCCACCTTGACGCTGAACCTGGACTCGAACTCCTTCGATATGTCGGTCTTTGATGCCCTGAAGTCCACCATATAGGTTATCGTGTTGTTCCTGTCGACGAAACCCACGGACTTTTCGGTTGACACAGGGTGCATTAGTACGGTCATGATCATCAGCTCAGCGAGTACTTCTCTATTGCGGAGTCCATGTGCTTTATCGCGCTCTCGCTCCATACTGCCATCCTTCCGGAGTTTCCTCCTGGCGCGAGGAGGTTGGCCCTCATCGTGGCCACGGTGCAGACGTCAACGCCCGCTATGTTCCTGGCTGCCTTGAGCGCCGGGCTCTCCTTGCTCACCACAAGCAGGACTGACCTCTTGTAGTGCCTGATCCTCGATGAGCGCCTGAGCCCCTTCCTTATGCTGGGCTTCCTGCTCTGCTCGAGGTAGTCCGAGAGCTTGAGCTTGTTGAATACGCCGACCATCTCCCTCGCCCTCTTTATCTCCTCTATCTTGTCCTCAACGACAAGAGGCGACTCCCTTGCGGTAGCGGATATGGCGCTAGCGAGGGCCTTTTGGTACTCCCTCTTGTTTATCCTCTCAATAAGTATCTTCTCGACAACGTGAGGGTGGGCCCTCTTTCCCTTCACTGCGGAGGGTATCCTCTTGACCTTGCCCTGCACCCCGCCTCCGAGCTTCTCCCTCGGCCTTATCGCCTTACCCATGTGCCTTCCGGTTCTGTACGAGTGCATCGCACCGAAGTACGTGGCTGTGGTCTGCATGCCGGCAAGCGGGTAGTGGCCCTGCGGCTGGAGCTCGTAGCTCCTCTCCGCTAGCACCGCCCTGCGTATCAGGTCTTCCCTGACCTGCTCGGAGAACGCCTTCGGCAGTTCCACCGTGCCCTTGTTCGTTCCCTCGATTGAAAGTACGTTAGCTGTTGCCATTAATATCACTGGTTGAGGTTGAACTGGTTGACCTTGGGCTCCTTTATCCCCTTGGAGTTCCTGTTCGTTATCGACTTCTTCACCCTGACGAGCCTCTTGGCCGGGCCCGGAACCGAACCCATGACCACTATGTAGTCGTTCCTGACCACCCCGTAGTGCCTGTATCCCTCCTTAGGGTTTATCTTCTGGGCGTCGGCCTTTGTGCCTATCTTAAGTATCCTCTTGTTGTGCTCGGTCCTGTAGTGGAATCCCATCTGTCCCGCCTGCGGCACTGTGTAAAGCACCTTGCCTGGGCTGAACGGACCCAGGGTACCGACGTGCCTGGTCTTCTGCGTCGCCTTGTGGAACAGCCTTGCAGTGCCGAACCTCTTTATCGTGCCCTGCCATCCCTTCCCTATGGTTATCGAACTGACGTCGACGTACTCGCCGTTCTTGAACATCTCGGAGGGAAGCAGCTCCTTCCCGAGCTTCGAGGCTATGAAGTCGAGCTTCTCCTCGATGCTCTTGCCGCCGATGTACGCCTCGAACCTGACCGGGTGGTGCTGGCCTGTGGCCGTGCCCTTCGGGTACGCCACCGCCAATGCGGTCACATCGGTTATGTCGCCGAGCTTCTGCTTCAGCTGCTCGACCTTGCTCTCGTCATTCTTCAGGTTCTTTATCTTTAGCTTTGATGCTGATGCCTTGTTGTAGATCTCTGTGTGGGCGACAGGGTAGCCCGACAGGGGATCCCTTGTGTAAGCCCTTAGCCCGTAGATCTCAGTAGGAGGGACCTCGAGGATCGTGCACGCCTCCGCGACCTCGGTGTTCTTTGACGGAGACTCGCTGTCGTCTGTCATCGATACCTGGGTCATCCCCACCTTGTAAGCGACTATGTTTGAGAGCACCTGCTCGGTGATGTGCCTGGGCTTGGACCTGCTCCTCGGGAGCCTGGTCGTGGCCCTCCTCCTGTGCCAATATTGCATTGAGCCTCTGTGCATAGTCAACACTGTAGCATTGTTTTGGCCGAAAAAAGCAGCTTGTCAGTCTGCACTGGAGCCAAAATATACGGATAAAAACCGCATATCATATTGTGTTGAATGTTTTTATATACCTTTACTTTTTGCCGAGATGCGGAACTTCCGGCGCAGGGACCGATTCCAGAACGTGCAGGTCCTTGAGCGCAGAGTTTATCGTCGCCCTCAGCGCGGCGGGATCCCTTGCGGAAATCTCGATCTGAAACACGCCCGGGGTTTCCTTTATCCTTATGCTGCTCCTTTCGTGAGGGCCCATGTCGCCGAGAGCCCTCCCGTAGCTGATGCCCCTTGACTTGATTATCCTTATAGTGGCCGTGAACCTGTCGCCGCTCTTTACTGGCAAGCGATCAGTTCCTCATGTTCTGTCTCTTGCTCGGCCTGAGCTTGGCGGTCGTGGAGCTCTTATACCTAAGGCCCCTGTGCTTCCTGCCCGAGGATGTAAGCCCCCTGAACGCCCTGTTCCTCTGGCCTATTATGCCTGCGTACTTGGGGTCGTTGATTATGGAAGGGCTGCCCCTGTCCAGGAGTATGACCTCGAAAAACTTGCTAGAGCCTGCAGAGCCGACGAAATAAGAGTTGAGCACCTCGCAGTTGGCGAACTTCCTTGCCGCCCTCTCCTCGGCTATGGACTGTGAGGACTTCCTCCTGGAGAAGTACATACCGCTCGAGTGGGGCTTCCTTCCGCCCGCGGGGTCCTTCCTCTTCTTCTTGCCTCCCTTGACCACGACCCTGGCGAGTATGACACCCTGCTTTGCCCTGTAGCCGAGCTTCCTTGCCCTGGCTATGTTGGTGGGCCTCTCTATCCTTATTATTGGAGCCTCAGTATTCCACTGGATTATCCTGGCCTTGTAGGCGTCGCTTCGCTCCTTGTACTCATTGATGAACGTCTCTCGCATCTGCTTGTACATGCTCATTAAATCAGCCGGCCGTATAAATAGAATTTATAGACAGCAATAGTATTGATAGCGCAAAATATATATAACTGCTTTCGTTATATCTACTCCATAGGGGATCTCTTTTTGCCTTATGGTCCACGGAATATCCGAAGAGTGCGTTTGATGGCGATTGATGTAAGGAAGGAGGCTGAGGCCACCCAGGTCAACATAATGGTCGGCGGGCAGGCCAAGAGGATGAACAACGAGATCAAGGCGCTGCTGATGATAAACGGCGCCCCGCTCATCGAGAGGACGCTCAAGCAGTATGTGGAATGCGGTTTCAAGAGGTTCAACATACTCGCCGGGTACGGGCATGAGAAGATCGAGGACTACCTGAAGAACGACTCGGTTTATGCGAAGAGGGCGGACCTGCGGTTCTCCATAGACGATCCTTCGTGGAAGGCTGCGGGAAAGGGCAAGGCCCTGAAGAAGGCGCTGGACGACAAGGTCATAGACCGTTCGATGAGGAGTGTGATAGTGCACCCTGACGACATATTTTTCGACGACAGCGTGCCGTCAAAGATATTGGTGGGCCACATCGAGAACGACAAGCACTACTGGGCCACGGTCATCACCACATCTGGCACGGTTTACCCTTATGGTGAGGTCTTGGTCGACCCAAGCGGCAGGGTTGACAGGTTCGTGGCGAAGTCTTTCGTGGGAAAGTTCACCCACACGGGATTGTCTGTCGTCGAGCCCCAGGTTTACGATGAGATAGAGAGGCTCGTCGACCTCGACAGCGGCGCTGCCCAGGAGTTCGAGAACGTGGTGCTGGAGAAGCTGGCCGCAGAGGGGAAGGTCGCAAACTTCACGATAAACCCGTATGGCATATGGATGTCGGTGAACACGCTCAAGGACTACGAGACCGCAAAGTCCATGCTTGAGGGCAAATAGGCGATGCGATGGAGTACAGGGCTTACGACCTGATAATATTCGACCTTGACGGGACGCTGATAGACAACAGGGACGCCATTGTGCACGCCTATAAGGAGATGCTGGCCGAGTTCGGCTACAAGTCGCCCCCCGTGGAATGGATATATACTAGGATAGGGCTCCCGCTGGACGGCACGTTCAGGATAATCAGCAACAATGCAGGGGAGGAGGTGGTGGGCAGGATGGTGGACAGCTTCCGGGACCATTACCTGAGGGAGTGCGACAACGGGGTGAGGATGCTCGATGGCGCAAAGGAGCTGCTGACCTACCTGAAGGACAACAGGTTCAAGGTTGGGCTAGCGACGACAAAGGGCGACGCTGGGGTCAAGGAGCTGCTTAGGCGCATGAAGATAGACCACCTCTTCGACCTTGCGGTCGGGCTCACCAGCGAGTTCAGGCCGAAGCCCGACCCCTCGATGCTGCTGTACATAATGGACAAGCTCTCTGTGGACAGGTCCAGGACGATGTTCGTGGGCGATACGCCGGTGGACGTGGCTGCCGCAAGGAATGCGAGGGTCAAGTCCGTGGCCGTGGCTACGGGGATAGACATAGGCGCAACGACGCTTCGGGAGCTGAAGGCCTCGGATCCTGACATAATGGTGCAGAACATAATGGACGTGACCTCCTACCTGTACTGAGGACAAGGTGGCATTTTCCCGAAAATTTCCCAATAAAATGTAAGTTTACACAACATATAAATATGAGGGGATGCGTAATTACTGTATCTGATTAAAGTGGTGCTTCCGATGGCAAAACCCAACAAGAACAAGCTCAAGAAGGCTGTTAAGAGGCCTGCTCCCAAGCAGAAGGCAAGGGCAGGCAAGATCGCAAAGTTGATAAAGAGGCCGAGGCCCGCGCAGAGGAGTTCCGCGGCAAAGAGGCAGGCGAAGCCGGTGCAGAGGGCAAGGGAGACGAAGGAAAGGGGAGGCACCGCCAACCAGGATGCCATAACCCAGAAGCTCAAGAGGTTCGAGGCCGGGGAGGACATGGCGATGAGCAGGAGGGCCAGGTCCAATGTGAGCATACCGGAGCCCGAGCTGGTCAAGCAGACCGTAGAGAACCTGGTGGCCAACGAGAACGCCATAGAGTACCTCAAGAAGAACGTGAGCAAGAGGAGTGTGGAGGTGCTCGACATGCTGATAACCCCAAAGACCGACGAGTACATGGCGGAGAAGCTCGAGATGAAGATCAACGCGATAAGGAGGATACTCAACATAATGCAGGGCTACGGCATAACCAATTATTACATAAGCAAGAACACCAACGGGTGGCTCTCCTTCTCGTGGTACATCAACACGAGCAAGCTCCAGCCGTTCCTCGACTACATAAATAACATGGAGAGGGACAGCGCAGTGGTCAACGAGAACTGCAACGATTACTTCATATGCAACGACTGCTACAAGACCGACAAGCTGATATTCACCTTCGATGCGGCGTACGAGAACAGCTTCAAGTGCAACTGCGGTAACAGCCTCGAGAGGATGGACAGCAATGAGGTTGCGGGAATGCTGAACAAGAGAGCCGCATCAGCGGAGGAGAAGGTCCAGTAAATACTGCGCATACAGGCATTTAACCGTGCGGCGGTATCTCTATGAGCCATAGGATAAACAGGCAGATGCTTGCGGAGGCTACGGAGGAACTCTACAACAGGCCTGATTCCGGGAACGCCAAGAACCTCCTCAGGGACACGGTCAACAGCCTCGACAAGCTGTGGACCGGATTCCTTGCGCCCGTCTTCCAGGTGGACGCGCCGCCGCCCTTCATGTGGAATCGAAGCCCCAGGAGCATAGTGGAGAACATAACTGATACGCTGGGCATAAGGCGGAACATCGTGCTCAGCCTCGACCAGTACGAGAGGGAGAGGCGCTTCTTCGAGCACATAATAGTGAGCCTGAGGCAGAAGACAATCGCGGGCAGCACCGGTAAGATAGTCATGGCCGGCTTTGCCCTGCCTGATGCGAGGAGCCTGTCCGACCATAGGGTCATAGACAGGTGCATAGCGTCGATGGCAAGCCAGGCGATGAAGGACAGCAGCATGGTGTGGCTGACAGAATATGAGAGTTATGGGGTTCAACCCATAGACAGCGTGCTGAACCTTCACCTGCCGAAGCTCGAGGGGATGGTGGCGAGGGCGTTCCTGGTCAACAATTTCGAGGACGCGAGGCGCAATGCGGATGACAGGACCCTCGATCAGGCGAAGCTCATAAATTCGCTGCTGAGGAATAGCGGCGGCCAGAATCCCTTGGAGATGGTGAGGGGCTACCTCAGGATGATGGAATGGGATTCCGATTATGCCGATTTCGGCATCGCACACCTCCACAACAAGATGCAGTACATGAAGAAGACAGGAGAGGTGTACAGGCAAAACGGGGGCAGCCTGGCCTCTGTCTCAGAAACATATAAATAACGCCGCCGACTAAATCATATCATAGCGAGGTAGGGTAGCCTGGAGTGCCCGCCGGGCTCATAACCCGGAGATCGATGGTTCAAATCCATTCCTCGCTATTTCAGGCTTATTTTAGCTCAAATTTCACAAAAACAAAGCTCGGTAGGGTTCACTTCCGCTAATATTTTGTTTTGTCTGACCTTTTATAATTAGATTAACTACTTTCCTACAACATACTATATAAGAGAAAGTTGCGCGATTACCGGAACTGTGGGGTGCTGCTGTGAGTGAAAACGTAAGTTACGACTATCTGTGGCAGACTCTGGAAAACGAGAAGAGGACCAACCAGCTCACCCAGATACCCAAGACGTTCTACACCGACACTATAACCTTTATAAACAGCATTGACCAAAATACTAGGGAGGCAAACCTCAGGAACAATGCCGTTCGCCTGCTGACAGAGCTCTTCGAGATAAGGAAGCAGAAGATACTCGTCTACGTCGCGTACAACAAGCACGTGCCGCAGCAGATAGCCGCAAACGAGCAGGAGTTCTACAGCCGGATAAGCGAGATATCAAGGAACAACAGGATCGAGCTCAACCAGTCAAGCGGCGGCTCCGCAAGGAAGGCCAAGTCGATCATGGACATACCGGAGATACTCCTCCCTTCTGGCAACAAGGCGGGCCCATTCAAGAAGGAGCAGATAATAACAATGGACAACGAGACGGACCTTAAGTTCCTCGTCGACAGTTCGATATGCGCATATTTATGAAGAAAGTTGGTTAAGATGAAGATAAAGAAGGAGATAAACGTATACTGCCCGAAGTGCAACAAGCACACGCTTCACACGCTGAAGATGCCGTCGAAGGGCGCACAGAGGGGGCTCAGCAAGGCCACAAGGAGGCACAACAGGGCCATAAGGGGATATGTGGGAAGCGTAGAGCCCAAGATACACCCCAAGAAGCTCGGCAAGAGGCAGAAGGTCCTGCTCGTCTGCAAGGAGTGCAAGTTCACTGTCGAGAGGGTCTTCGGCGGAAGGACCAAGAAGAAGATAGAGATCAAGGCGCAATAGCAAGGATGCTCATGGAACAAAAGGCGTTGCCTAACGTTGGAGAGCTGGTAATAGCCAACATAAGCAAGATAGGCAAGTTCGGCGCCTACTGCAGGCTACCTGAGTACAACGACCTCGAGGTCTTCCTCCCGATAAGGGAGGTATCCTCCGGATGGATAAAGAACATAAGGGAGTTCATACACGAGGGCCAGAGGATAGTCTGCGAGGTGGTCTTCTACGACAGGGAGAAGAACACGATCGACGTCTCGCTGAAGAGGGTCCCCGCGGCCAAGGCAAAGGCGAGGATAAGGTCATACAACCTCGAGAAGAGGCTGGCCGGGCTGTTCGCCCAGGCTGCCAAGACCTCAAAGGAGGAGAACAAGGAGGCGCTGGCGTCCATCGCGCTGTCGGAGTTCAAGACTTACACGGAGCTGGTGTCCAACGCAGCCGAGAACACGCCGCAGTTCGCCGCGTCCAAGCTGCCCAAGAGGTTCAAGGAGGCGCTGCTGAAGGCGCTTGAGACCAACAGGAAGAAGAGGAGGTTCGTGGTCTCCTACATAATGAAGCTCTACACGTACAATACGATGAGCGGCGCCACCGAGCTCAGGAAGCTGCTGGGTGAGGTAAGGGACACGGGCATAGAGGTCAGTTACATAGGCGCGCCAAGGTACAGGCTCGTGTCGGAGGATGTTGATTACACCAAGGCCGAGGACAAGATAAGGAGGGCCGAGGCAATAATAAAGGAGAGGCTGACCAAGGGGGTCTTTGAGATAGAGAAGGAGAAGCTCAAGAAGGCGAAGGAGGACATACTGGAGGAGATATGACCATGGCGATCGAGAGGACCACTATCAAGGTCAAGAAGGGAGCCAGGCCAAACAGCCCGATACTCATAGTCGGCCTCCCGGGCATAGGCAACGTGGGCAAGCTCGTGGCCGAGCACCTCAGGAAGGAGCTCAAGGCCGAGAGGATAGCCACGCTCTACTCGCCGCACTTCCCGCACCAGGCGCTGATGCTGAAGAACGGCTCCGTCAGGCTGGTCTCCAACAGGTTCTACCTCGCCAAGTCGCCGAAGAAGGGGGGCAGCGACATAATAATCCTGACCGGGGACACGCAGGCAGTGTCGCCGGAGGGGCAGTACGAGGTCAACTCGAGGATAGTCGAGTTCTTCGCCAAGAGGCTCAAGGGGAGCTTCATCTACACGGTGGGCGGCTACAACCTCGGCGAGCCTATAGTCAAGGAGCCCAGGGTGTTCGGCAACGCCACGTCAGGCAAGGTGATCAAGGGCTTCAAGAGCACCAACGTCATATTCGGCAAGTCAAGGGGGGTCATCTGGGGATCCGCCGGCCTCATCATAGCGTTCGCGAAGATGAAGGGCCTGGACGGGCTGTGCATCATGGGAGAGGTGGGGCCGTTCGACATAGACGCGAGCGCCGCAAAGGCGGTCATAACCACGCTGTCCAAGAAGTTGGGGCTGGAGATACACACCCAGAACCTCGACAAGATGATAGAGCAGACCGCCAAGCTGGTCAGGGAGCTGGAGAAGCAGGCCGGCATGCCTGCGCCGCTGGAGTCCGGCACAGAGGCGGGCTCCAAGGAACACAGGCCCTCTTACATACGCTGATGCTTACGCGGGTTTAGTCTAGCCTGGTAGGACTCGAGCTTCCCAAGCTCGTAGCCCGGGTTCAAATCCCGGAGCCCGCACATAACATGGTGAACAGGTGGATCCGCTTTACTTCAACGTACTGGACTACGTGACGATACAGCTCTACGCCTACATAGTCACCAGGAAGATCTTCGAGCGGATGAACAGGAGGAGGCTGATGCGGCGCGAGAGGCGCAACAGGGAGTTCACCGACCTCGAGAACTTCACCTCCCTGATAGTGAGCTTCATAATAGCGGGCAGCATATTCAGCGGCATAAGCGGGCTGTTCCCGGACATCGCCGCGCTCAACGCCCCTATCTGGCTAGCAGACCTTGTCCTCATCGGAATCGGCTTCTTCATAGCCAGGGCGCTCGGACTGCTGGAGAACCCATACGCATAGGCGCCAGCCCCAACAGCAGGCTTAAATATTGGGAGAATCTTATCCAAACTGAGATAGGGGGTGCGATGAAGTTCCTGGTAGATGCGAACCTTCCTCCCGAGCTTTGCAACCTGTTCGACAGCTACGGCCACATAGCAAAGCACGTCAACGACACCACGTTCAGCAAGGACCCGCACATACTCAGGCACGCCATAAGGGAGGGCTACATAATAGTGACCCAGGACATCGGCTTCCAGGAGCGTATTATAGGCCAGTCCATAGGGCCCAAGGGGCTGTTCATCCCGCCAAAGACCAGCGGGATCCAGATCGCAATCATACCCTCATACTGCAGGGAGGACAGGGGCAGGGTCATGGCCGAGGCATCCAAGCTAAGGGCCGCGTATCGCCATATGCACAAGGTACATCTTGACGATGACGAGACGCACTCCCCGGGGTGGAAGCACAGGTACTGGGAGCTCAGGGGCGTGCCGCTCAGGATAGGGGTCTCGGACAGGGAGATAACCGCAAACAGCACCGTAATCATAAGGAAGAACGCCGTCGAGAAGCCGAAACTCGGCATCTGGGGCGTGGACGAGAGGCTGGAGGAGCTGGTACGCAAGATGAGCAGGGGGTTCTACCATCTGCCACAGGGCGCAAAGGGGCTGGTGATGATACGCGGCTTCTCCAGGTCCAACGGCGAGAGGCTGGCCGAGGACCAGAGGAAGAGGATATACGAGGCCCTTGACGGGATGCTCAAGTCCATGGTGACGATATCCTTTGCAAGGGCACAGCTGGTGGACATAAGGGTCGACAGGGACGCCACCTGCTACAGGATCCACGACAGGGCCACGGGAGGCGGGATATACCTTAACGAGATACGCGAGATACACAACTTCGAGGAGAAGCTCGCCTACCTGAGGCAGGCGACCGGCATGAGCTGCTCCAGCATCATAGAGGACCAGGAGAGGGTCGTGAACGGGAGGAAGGTGGTTAACAGCCACAGGAACTTCCTCAGGGGGCCGCTCAGCTACATAGCCAAGAGGGTGGACACCGCAGCGGCAGCAGGCATAGACGTGACCCTGGAGCACAACGTCACCAAGGCCATAAACAAGAAGGACAAGCAGTTCAACAGGTGGGTCAGGGCGGCCGCGCATCCGGAGAGGGCGCTAGAGCTGGAGAGGCTCCTGCAATCGGAGCACAAGACCAGGCAGCAGCAGGGCACCAACTTCAAGCAGCCCTACATAATGTCAAACTCCAGCAAAAGCAATAATAAAGTCAAAACCAGATAGATAGCCATGTCAACCAGGGAGGCGGACCGCAGAAGCGTAAGGGACGAGTTGCTCACCAACCCTACCGAGGCGTCGGTCACCCGCCTGGTCAAGCAGCATCCGGACATCGCCACTCCCAACGACATAGTCGCGCTTCTGGGAACGGACAACAGGAGGATAGCCAACATAATCATCGAGAACATGGGCAGCATGCCGCTGGTGTCGCAGAGCGACGCCGTGAAGAGGGCCCTCGAGGCCTACGCGCTCCGCTCAAGCAGGGATCCCGCGTTCCTGGAGAAATACCTGTCATACAGGAGGAGATAAGATGGAGGTCGCAATAAAGGACGGCACAAGGATAAACAGCTCCACCTACTACGCCGCATCGAAGATGGCATACGAGGTGCACCGCCTCCTAGCAACAGCCCGCGTACTTGACGCCGGGGCAAAGGAGCCGGATACGCTATCCATGGCACTCAGCTATGCTCGCGAGCTGAAGGGCTCTGACAAGCCCCTGCTCAGGCAGGCGCTCGAGTTCATCGGGCCAAAGCTGATATCCTCATCCGCAGCAGCAGGCAACAAGATGGGGGTAGACCGGATACTCGACCTGGCGATCGGGGAGCTGGAGCATGTAATGGCCGCAAAGAGGACAGACCCAAAGGCCAACATCTACTCTGCCATACTGTTCAAGGAGCTGTTCGAGTACTACGTAAAGATGAAGCTCGAGGCGGAGGCCAGGGGGCTATAGCGCAGCCATCAGCCAGAAGAGCCCGACCGCAACGATCCCGCCTATCACGCTGGAGAAGAAGTTGGAGGTGTACTTGTTGCCGGTTCCTTTCTCCTCAAAGTAACCCAGGGCGGAGTCCATCACGTTGCCTATGAACCCTCCCGCAATCACCGACGCGTAGAGCGCGAGCATCGGCATCGAGAGCCAGAGCGCGGGGCCGTGCACCAGCGTCCCGTAGCCAACCGGCAGGGACGATGCAACCACAAATTTTGCGACAGTTATTGCCGGAGCCGCCATTATCGCCGATGCGACAAGCCCGGCCCCCAGCCCAAGCAGGGTTACTCCCCCTGAGGTGCCTATCCTGACCCTCCTCCAGCCGAATATCATCACCGGCCTGCCGCCGAACACCCCTATCTCGCTCCCGAACTTGTCTGCCGTGACAGCCGCAACGCTGCCCACGAATCCCACAAGGAAGAGCAGATTGGCGTGGCTCATGGGCAGGTAATTGGTGGACAGGAAGAACCCGACCGCCATGAACAGGGGGGCCAGTCCGTTGGCCAGGACGTTCCTCACTCCCCTGTCCCTCTGGTAGGTCCCGACCCGTTTTTTGTACGCGGTCCCGAAATCTGTGGCAAGAGCAGCCACCACAATGAACACTATGGACTCCAGTACCATGAAGTAGCCTATCCCCAGGCCCAGGAACCAGAGCAGCGCTCCGAATACAAAAGCGAGTACGACTCCCATTCTGTCGAGGGTAAAAATCGCCATGTCAACATTCCATTTTAATGAAAATATTCCGCTATTTGGAAAGGTTTTTAAGCCTATTTTTCTTTACCATATTACGGGTTCTCTACTGTAGGAAGGTCGTGAAGAACTGGTCGCCTTGCCAGCATGGTTAACCCCATGCTGGCACTAATTCTATGTCAATCTTTCATAGCTGTTTAGCAGCGACAGGTATTTATATCTTATAACAGCGCGAGCTCTCTAAAATATTATATATGCGGGGCGCCGCCTCATCTTTTTATACTTATACCTCCATAATCTATCGCTACTAATTATAGGGTGTCTCTATGGCAAAGGAGAAGGCGATAAAGGAGCTTGAGGATCTTCCGGGGATAGGCGAGACCACGGCCGAGAAGCTGAGGGCAGCTGGCGTCACTGGCCTCGAGAAGGTCGCCACCATGTCCGAGCACGACCTCAGCGAGCTCAGCGGCATAAGCGTGGAGGCAGCCAAGAAGGCCATAGCCGCCGCCATAGATGCCACCACGCTCGAGTACCAGACCGGGGCTCAGGTCTACGAGAGGAGGCAGGAGCTCGGCAAGATATCCACCGGGTCAAAGGACCTCGACGAGATGATCGGGGGCGGTGTCGAGACCAACGCCATAACCGAGGCATACGGCAGGTTCGCCAGCGGCAAGTCCCAGCTCGGGTTCCAGCTCACGGTCAACGCGCAGCTGCCCAAGGACAAGGGAGGGCTGGACGGAGCGGTGATGTTCATAGACACCGAGGGCACGTTCAGGCCCGAGAGGATAGAGGCCATAGCCGAGGCCCAGGGCATGGACCCGAAGAAGACGCTGGAGAACGTCATAGTCATAAGGGCCACCACCACCGACCAGCAGATACTGGCGGCGGAGAAGGCGGACAAGCTGATAGCAGAGAAGAACGTCAAGCTGATAGTCGTGGACTCGCTCACCTCGCTCTTCAGGGCGGAGTTCGTTGGCAGGGGGGCGCTGGGAGAGAGGCAGGGCAAGCTGAACCAGCACATACACAGGCTGCAGATGCTCGCCGACAAGCACAACCTTGCGGTCTACATAACCAACCAGGTGATGGACAACCCCGGCATAATGTTCGGCGACCCCACGACGCCCATAGGCGGCCACATACTCGCGCACGCGGCAACCACCAGGCTGTACATGAGGAAGAGCAAGGAGGACAAGAGGATAGTCAGGCTGGTTGACTCGCCGAGCATGCCTGAGGGCGAGAGCATAATCAAGATAACGCCCACTGGCATAAAGGACTGAAGACTGATAAGATGCTGTTCCTAGTGGGCACCGGTCTCGCCAAGAAGGACATCTCCTACAACGCTATAGAGATTTGCAAGAACTGCGAGCTCTTCGCAGACAGGTACACCGCCAACATGGACCAGGAGAAGCTTGACTTCCTGGCCGAGACGATCGGCAGGAGGATAAGCGAGCTGACGAGGTCCGACCTGGAGGAGGAGTCGAGGGAGCTCGTGGAGAGGGCCAGGAGGTCTGACGTAGCCATACTCGTTGGAGGGGATCCCCTGATAGCAACGACGCACAAGATCCTGTTCATACAGGCGAGGAGGCTGGGCGTCCCGGTGCACGTCATCCACGCATCGTCCATAACCAGCGCCATAATAGGCGAGAGCGGACTGGATTTCTACAGGTTCGGACCGATATGCACCATATCCAGATGGACCGAGAGGTACAAGCCCACCTCGTTCTACGAGACCATACAGAGGAACATGCAGTCCAACTCGCACTCGCTGGTACTGCTGGACTACGACTCTGAGAGCGCGACGTCGCTCGGAGTCAAGGAGGCGATGGCGATACTCGAGGCGGCCGAGGCCAAGCACAGGCAAGGTATTATAACGCCCAAGACGCAGATATTCGTGATGCACAACATCTCTGTGGAGGGCCAGTCAAGGGAGCTCACCACGGTCTCCGAGGCAGAGAAGATCTCATTCAAGGACGGGATGACCGCGATAATACTCCCGGCAAGGCTCTCGGAGGTCGAGCGGGAGATAATAGACAGCATATACGGGTGAACTTTTGGCGCTGCTCCTCAACTTCGACCAGAAAACGAGGAAGATATGGGCCACTGACCAGTCCACTAAGGACACGCTGGCAAGCGGATTCTTCGGAAGGAAGGAGGACGGCAGGCTCGTACTGGCAATCGAGGAGGCGCTATACCTGATCGACATAAGGAACGCGAGGTGCGCATCGCAGGACGGCAGCGAGCTCACCTTCAACCAGGTCGCCTCGCACTTCGGCAACACCAGCAAGTTCATGGCCAGGTACTTCACCTACAAGGACTGGAGGGACAGGGGGATCATAATCAAGGGCACCGAGGGGCTGAGGGAGTCGCCAGGCGAGGTGCAGATGAAGAGATACCCGTCGTCCAAGCTCAAGCTCAGGAACTACAGGCTGGAGGGGGTTTTCTATCCCGCAGACCTGACCACCGTGATAGACGACAACGACAGGGGCAAGCAGATCTACGAGGAGAACTGGTTCGGCCAGTACGCAACCTACAAGATAAGCGAGAGGGGGATACTCAACAAGCTCGACATATACGAGACCGTGTTCCTGATGGACCAGGGCATCCTGGAGGTTAGGAACTTCACAAGGAAGCAGATAGTCGACACCGCGACAGAGAGGAGGCCCGACTTCGAGAAGCTCTACGAGGTCTTCTCGGACTGGAGGGGCAAGGGCTACGTGATAAAGACGGGCTTCAAGTTCGGCACGCACTTCAGGGTGTACTTCCCTGGCGCAAAGCCGATCAAGACCGACGACAGCGAATGGGCCCACTCCAAGCACGTGATACACGTCTTCCCCAGGGACGCCAAGCTGCTCATCTCCGAATGGGCCAGGGTGATAAGGGTGGCGCACTCGGTGAGGAAGACATTCATACTGGCCATACCCGGCAAGAGCAGGAAGAAGAACGTCGACATCGACTTCGTGCTGTACCACAGGAAGGGCACCAACGTAGAGACGCCGGAGAACTCGAAGCCGAGGTTCGGCATGCTCTCCCTGAGCGAGGAGGAGTACATAGGCGGGGCTGAGCTATCGGCAATAATAAACAAGGCCAAGGCCTACAGGATGGAGCTGATAATAGCTATAGCGGACAGGGAGACGGCGGTCACCTACTACAGGGTGAGGAGGCTCGAGCTTCCAAAGAGCCCATACGAGTACTACGAGATAGACTGGATGCAGCCCTGATTCAGGCGTGCTGGGGCACTATGTACAGCAGCTGCCTGTCCTTGGTGAACGACGGCAGGTACTTCTTCAGCCCGTCATAGTACAGGCAATTTGCAAACTGCATGGAGCTTATGGCGCCATCCACTCCGCCGTCATATATCCTCTTCGTCGGATACACGTCTATGCCTACGGTAAGCATGACATCCACCGCGCCGAGGACCTTTTTGCCGCCTATCTTCAGGAGCTCTAGGGTTCTCTCATCCCTCAGGCTGATCTCGGTCTTCTTCTTGCCCAGCGCATCGCTGAAAAAGAACGTGCCAAAATCGAGGCTGGCGTTGGATCTGTACTGTGCATAGTTCTCAGTGACGCGCAACCCCATCCTGCGCAGGCTCTTGACGAGTTCCCTCTCAAAGCCGTTGAGCTCGTCTATGCTGCTGGGCTTATCCGTGGGGACCACCCCTATGCGGGTCTCCAACTCGGTGTCGCTGTTCCATCTGGTGCCTAATCTCTCATCAACTATTGCCATACTCTTGTCCGATCGGAGATACGAAATCGCCATATCCAGTTTGCTCGTCTTTTTCGCCTTCATGCAATCTCCATAAAACATTAGCCGCTAATTCAAGTAAGCGAAAAACTGCACCTCTCTCCTCGGCGTGCCTGCGCAACAACCGCAGCCCCGCTCATGCACCTTGCCAAATATCATGGTAGATGCGTAGGGCAGATTGGCTGTCAAGACCTCCAGCACGTTTTTCATCTTCGGCTTGTCATAATTCAGGCTCAATTTAAAACTCCAGTCTGGATTAGCCGCATAAATGCGCGCAATCTCCCCCTTTACCTCGAAATGCTGTCTCTCCGCGTTCACGACGTTTGGCATCGCCCCCAATTCCTTTATCACCCTGCCGAAATTCTCACGGAGCTGGTTCCTGTGCAACTTCGTCTGCCCGCACAGCAGGTTTGTCAGCTGGTTTCCCCTTCCAACAAGCGAAAAATAGTCCTCTACATGGTCCGTGTTGGTGTTCATGGTGCCCACACCAGACCATTCCCTGGACCAGAGCACGTCAATTCCCGGCCTGATGTTCTTGATCAGCGAAGCCAACTTTTCCTGTGCCGCCTCAGCCCCACACGCCCTAAGCCTTACGCCTTTTTGCGACCTCAAGAGCTCGCTTACGCTTCCGGTCTCTCCCGTTTCCAATTCGCAAGGGGCTACCTTCAATCGCTGCACGCATCCACCACAATAGCTCACATTTGGCTAATATATAAAGATTCCGCAGGATAAGCGAAGATATTAAGCAAGAGCGGGTCCAGGGGGATTCGGACCCCCGACCTACTGGTTAAGAGCCAGCCGCTCTGACCAGGCTGAGCTATGGACCCAATTTAGCAACTAACTATCTCTCGTAAAGGTATTTAGCCTTACCCGGAATTCTCGCCAGCAAGCCTTCCCATCGCGGCGCCCACCCTCTCGACGTTCGCCTCGTCGCACGCCACCAGCAGCTTTCTCTCGCTCAACAGCGTTGTGTTCAGCGTCTTTATCAGCGGCGAGATCTCGGAGAGATTGCCCACAAAATCGCCATCCTTGTCCACTACCCCTATATCCATCTTGCTCCCCCTGAGCTGGCTTAGGCTCACAACGTAGTCGGCAGGTTCAAGTCCAAGCCTTCCCAATTCCGAGGTGACCTCTTCTTCCTTGAGGTCGGCCCCCGCGTTCTTGTAGAACGCCCTCTTGAACAGGTCTCTCCCCATTATCCGATGTATCGGCCCGCCGCTGCCCTCAATGTCAAGCAGCCTCCCGAAAAGCTGCGCGTCGTTGAGCCCGTGGACCACCTTAGGGTCCAGCCTTTCATTCTCTATCGCCTCGTTGAGCGCCGTCTGGAACATCCCCTCGGCTATGATCTCCACATGGTGCATGTAGACGTTCTTTATCATGAAGTACCTCGCTATCAGCAGCGACTCCGCCCCTGACACCCCCTGCTCGTAAATCGCAGGCCTGCCCTTGTGCTCTGTCATCTTGCTCTTTATCCTGGTGTAGTCTATTATCCCGTATGCGACCCCGGTGTAGAGCGAATCCCTCATTAGGTAATCGACCCTGTCTGCACCCAGCGCCCCGCCGACTATCTCGCAGTTCATCTCATCCCTGAAATAACCCAGTATAAAAGGCACATCGAGCCCTGCATCGCTCAATATGTCCCTTATCTCAGATCCATTCACTATCTCCTCGCCCATCTGCTCATGGCTCTTGTGCAGGTATCTCTTCAATATGGGCTCGGATTGATGCGAGAACGGCCCGTGGCCTATGTCGTGAAGCAGTCCTATGTACGCAACCTCCGGCCTAGAGTCCTCGTACACCCGAGCCTCCAGCTCCCTGGCGACGTGCATCACGCCTGCGCAGTGCTCGAACCGTGTGTTGTTTGCGCCCGGATACACGAGATTGCAGAACCCCATCTGCTTTATGTACCTCAGGCGCTGCATCTCCCCGGTGTTCAGTATCCTCTCCTGGAAATCGTCGAAGTCTATGTTCTTGTGCACCGGGTCCCTTATGTACAATCAATCACGTCTGAGCACGAACAGAGCTATAGTGGCCACTATGAATACGTCGAGCGTGGAGCAGTAGATGCAGATCTTGCCTATCTCGTGCATTGCTGTAACGGAATAGATGAACCCCCCTGCCCCGAACAGCATCCATATGTTCCTGAAGATGCCCGGTTTCCTGCCTACCATCAGGGCGTTGGCAAGGAACCATATTATGCCCCCAACCGCAATCGGCACGCCCAGAACCGTCGAGTATATGCTCCCCAGTACCGTCTCGCAGCTTATTATCCCGGTATTCGGGCACACGAGCGCGCCAGGGCTGTAATGCACTATCGTAAGGTACACCGATATCGCCACTCCTGCGACAGATATTGCAAGCAGCGCCGTGTCTATTTTCTTCGTTTCCTCACCTTTTTTATGAATGCCCTGAGCACCGCGTCGAAGGCCGGCCCCCTCGGCACCAGCTCGTATCCGACCTGCACTATGGGCTTGTCAACGTTTATTATGTGCCTAAGGTTTGTAGGCGTTGCGGATACCACTGTGTCGCAGTCCGCCGCATTTATCGTTGCCTCAAGGTCCTTTATCTGCCTTGCGCTGTATCCCATCGCAGGCAACTCCACCTTAAGGTGGGGGTATTTCCTGAATGTGTCCCTGAGCCCCCCTACAATGTACTTTTTGGCCTCTACAATCTCGCCCGCGCCGTACTCCTTTGCCGCTATGCTTCCAGCGCCGAACATCATCCCGCCGTGCGTTATGGTTGGCCCGTCCTCTATTATCAGGACGCGCCTTCCCTTGATCATTCTCGGGTTGTCTGGCTTAACCACCGAATCTGCATAAATTATTTTAGCCCCGGGATTTATCCCCTCAAGGTCCGACACTACCCTGTCCAGCTCTTCCTTTGTCGCGGAGTTCACCTTGTTTATCAGAAGGACGTCCGCCATCCTGGCCACGGTCTCGCCCGGATAATAGGTGAGTTCGTTTCCGGCCCTAAGCGGATCGGCAACGGTTACCAGCAGGTCGGGCCTGAAGAAGGACGCGTCGTTGTTGCCGCCATCCCAGATTATGACATCGGATTCCTTCTCCGCAGCCCTCAGTATCCGTTCATAATCCACCCCCGCGAACACCACGAACCCGTTCCTTATGTGGGGTTCGTAATCCTCCCTCTCCTCTATTGTCGTCTTGTACCTGTCCAGGTCCTTGAGGGTCTCGAACCTCTCCAGTATCTGCTCCTTCAGGTTCCCGTAAGGCATGGGGTGCCTGACCACCGCGACCCTTAGCCCGGCCTCCCTGAGCGCGATCGCCACGTATCTTGATGTCTGGCTCTTTCCGCTTCCGGTCCTCACTGCGCAAACCGCTATCACAGGTTTCGAGGACTTCAGCATGGCCCTTCCGGGAGCCACCAGCCAGAAGTCTGCTCCGGCGGCGTTTGCAACGCTCGCCTTGTCCATCACCGCATTATTTGGAAGGTCGCTATACGCCTGCACGCAGACGTCAACCTTGTATTTCTTTATCAATCGCGGCAACTCTGCCTCGTCATATATCGGTATCCCCTTGGGATACAGGCTACCGGCAAGCTCCTTGGGATATCTCCTGTCGGCTATGTAGGGTATCTGCGCAGCCGTAAATGCGACGACCTCATACTCCTTCCTGTCCCTGAAAAGGGTGTTGAAATCGTGGAAGTCCCTTCCCGCGGCACCGATAATTATAATCCTTTTCCCGGGCATGGCGTTCTTCTATCCCAGTTTAGCTATATAAGCCTAATTATCGTCCAACGCACTGTATAAATTTATTTGGGCCAGAATCATACAGATGGCAGTATCTGGCGTTGAACGTAACAACAAGGGCCATGTCGGCCAGCAAGGCGAACTCGCACACATCTACGTCGGAGCCGTGCAGCTTATCAAGCCCGGAGGCGAGGGAACGAGGCCGCACATGCCCGTTCCCAAATCCGCCATGGGGCTTTTGAGGCTGGGGATAGGGAGCCAGCTCATGATGCGCATAGACGAGCAAGAGCGGATAGTCCTCGCTCCCTCTTACGGGGAGGCGAAAATAGTTCCGTTTTCATGGCCCGGCAGGTATGAAGGGAATATGTGCCATGCCATATTGCCGAAATACATATGGCAGCACGTTATCATATCGCAGACTACCTCGTTCAACGTGATTGTAGGCGAGGACAAGCTAATCTTCAAGCCGGTTGAGGGGGCCAACACCGTCAATTCAGGAGCTGCAAGGTGCTACGCCCATAACGGGTTGGTCAATCTGCACGTACTGAAGGAATTTGTGGTTGCGGCAGGACTGGCAGGCGTCAGCAAGGTCCAGTTCGCACCAACAACCAACGGATTTGTAATGAGTAATGCAAAGGGCTTCGCAGTCACGGTATCCATATCTAACGCGTCTAACCCCAATGTCCCTATACCAAAGTCAATTGGGCTAAGGTGCAACAGGGAGGGGACGAAATTCCACGCGTATTTCATAGAAGGAAACCTGATCTACTCGAAAAAAGGCCCCCGAAACCAGTCCCGATTTCCAACTTCTCAAAACCATTAAAAAGCTTGACACGATCCTCCGTTTTCAAGCCCAGATCGCCAGCACACCACAAGGGTTTTAAAGCTAAAATCACAATGTTTTACTGACGATTTATTCTGCTGATTGGGATGAGCGAAAACGAGTACTCCGCAAAGGACATTATGGTCCTTTCCGGACCGCAGGGAGTGAGGAAGAGACCCGCAATGTACATAGGCTCCACCGGCAGCAAGGGCTTCCTCCACCTGCTCTACGAGGTGCTAGACAACGCCATCGATGAGACCCAGGCGGGCTACGCCACCAACGTCCTGATAAGGCTCACCAGGGAGGAGGAGGTGGACGTCGCGGAGATAAGCGACGACGGAAGGGGCATCCCGGTAGACATGATAGAGAAGGAGGGCAAGCCCGCGCTGGAGGTCATAATGACATCCCTGCACTCAGGCGCAAAGTTCGACAACAAGGCCTACAAGGTCGCCGGCGGGCTCCACGGGGTGGGGCTAACCGTAGTGAACTCGCTCTCCGAGTATACCGTGGTCACCGTAAAGAGGAACGGCAAGACATACAGGCAGACGTTCAGCAGGGGAGCGATCCTCACCCCTCTGGAGATAGTGGAGGAACAGAACGACGGGAAGACCGGCACGACGGTAAGGTTCAAGCCCGACACTACCATATTCTCCGCCAAGAACTTCAACTCGCTCGAGCTCACGGAGAGGCTGAAGGAGCTCGCATACCTCAACCCAGGAGCCCACATAACGCTTATCGATGCCAGGGACCCCACTGCCGAGATGTCAACCGAATACTTCTCCCAGAACGGGCTGAAGGACTTCATCGAGTTCGTGAGGGGAGGAAAGGAGGCGCTCACCAAGCCGATATTCATAAGGAAGGAGGCGGAGAGCATAAGGGTGGAGATAGCGCTGCAGTACATAAACACCTACAGCGAGGATCTCCTCTCGTTCGTCAACAAGATAAAGACCCCGGAGGGAGGCACCCACGTCGTGGGCTTCCACACCGCGGTGACCAGGGCGATAACCAACTACATGCAGAAGAGCGTCAAGAGGGGAAAGCAGTCGGCGGAGATCGAGGGGGACGACACGAGGGAGGGGATACTCGCCATAGTGTCGATAATGATGCAGAACCCCGAGTTCGAGGGGCAGACCAAGGAGAAGCTCGGCAACACCTACATCAAGAGCGTGGTCGACACCGCGGTGTACAACGAGTTCTCCAGATACCTGGAGGAGAACCCCTCCGACGCCCAGGCGATCGCGAGGAAGGTGATGACCTCCGCAGAGGCCAGGGAGTCGGCGAGGAGGGCAAGGGACCTCGCCAGGAAGAAGAGCATGTTCGAGGGTGCCGTCCTCCCTGGCAAGCTCGCTGACTGCACGGAATCTGATCCAGAGAAGGCGGAGATATTCATAGTAGAGGGAGAGAGCGCCGCCGGCTCGAGCAAGCAGGGGAGGGACAGGATGTACCAGGCCATACTCCCGCTCAAGGGCAAGATACTCAACGTGGAGAAGGCATCCGACGAGAAGATATTCAACAACGCCGAGCTGCACGCGATGGTCACCGCTTTCGGTGTCGGGATCAAGGAGTCGTTCAACCCGGAGAACCTCAGGTACAAGAAGGTTATACTGCTGACCGATGCAGATGTCGACGGCAGCCATATACGCACCCTCCTGATGACGTTCATCTACAGGTACATGAAGGCCCTCATAGAGAAGGGAAACGTCTACATAGCACAGCCCCCGCTATACAGGGTGAGCAAGGGCAGGGAGCACAAGTACGTCTATTCCGACAGCGAGCTCAACACCGTGATGAAGGCCCATGACGGCAAGGCCGCGGTGCAGAGGTACAAGGGTCTCGGAGAGATGAACCCCGATCAGCTTTGGGAGACTACCATGAACCCGCAGAACCGCGTGCTCAAGAGGATAACGATCAAGGACGCCCAGCTTGCCGATGCGCTGTTCTCGGTGCTGATGGGGCTGGACGTGGAGCAGAGGAGAAAGTTCCTGGAGGAGCACTCGCACGAGGTCTCGTTCCTGGACATATGAGGTGGCGACCATGGGAGAGATAATAGATACCTCTATAGAGAACGAGATGCAGTCCAGCTACGTCGACTATGCGATGAGCGTCATAGTCGGAAGGGCCCTACCCGACGCAAGGGACGGCTTCAAGCCGGCGCAGAGGAGGATACTCTACGCCATGTACAAGCTCAACAACGTCCATGACCAGCCCACAAAGAAGAGCGCGAGGATTGTCGGAGAGGTGATAGGAAAGTATCACCCGCACGGCGATGTCGCGGTGTACGAGACCCTGGTCAGGATGGCCCAGGACTTCACCATGAACCACAGGCTGGTGGAGGGACAGGGCAACATGGGCTCCATAGACGGCGATCCTCCGGCAGCCCAGAGGTACACGGAGGTGAGGTTGGAGAGGATAGCCGAGGAGATGCTGGAGGACATAGAGAAGAGGGCCGTCCAGTTCGCGCCGAACTTCGACAACACCGAGGAGGAGCCGCTCCTTCTGCCCTCAAAGGTCCCCAATCTCCTGCTCAACGGCGCCTCCGGAATAGCGGTGGGCGTGGCGACCAACATAATGCCGCACAACCTCTCCGAGATGTGCGACGCAATATGCGCCTACATAGACAACAGGGAGATATCGCCGGACGAGCTGCTCAACTACGTCAAGGGGCCCGACTTCCCCACCGGCGGCACCATCTTCTACGGCCAGGGCCTCAAGTCCTCGTACATAAACGGGAGGGGAAACATAACGATACGGGGCAAGGCCTCCTTCGAGAAGATGAAGAACAGGACCGCCATAATAATCACGGAAATCCCCTACATGGTCAACAAGTCGACCCTTGTGGAGGAGATAGCGAACAACGTCAAGAGCAAGCGCATACAGGGGATATCCGACCTCAGGGACGAGAGCGGGAAGGAGGGCATAAGGGTGGTCATAGAGCTGAAGCAGGACGCGGACCAGGATGTGGTGCTCAACTCGCTGTACCAGCACACGCGCCTCCAGACCTCGCTGCCGATAATAAACATCGCGGTCATAGGCAACAGCCTGGTCACGCTCAACCTGAGGCAGTTCATCAAGGTCTTCGTGGACCACAGGATATCCGTCATAAGGAGCAGGACCAAGTACGACCTGGACATAGCGACCGACAGGCTCCACATAGTTGACGGGCTGATAACCGCAGTCAACGACATAGACAAGGTCATCGCGATAATAAGGAAGAGCGCAGAGACGAAGGAGGCGAAGGCCTCGCTCATGGCAGGCTATTCCCTGAGCGAGAAGCAGGCCACTGCGATACTGGACATGAAGCTCAGCAAGCTCACCAATCTTGAGACCTCGTCGCTGAGGGCCGAGAGGGAGGATCTTGGCAAGAGCATAGAGAGCCTGAGCTCCATACTTGCGGACGAGGCTAAGATATACGCGATAATAAGGGAGGAGACGGCCTCGATAAAGCAGAAGTACGGGAGGGAGAGGCGCACGCAGATAGAGCACAACGCCGATATCGAGTCGCTCACCAACGAGGACCTGATAGTGGACGAGGAGAGCACGATAATACTAACCAGCAACAACTACATGAAGAGGATACCCTCAAAGGTTTACAGGTCGCAGGACAGGGGCGGCAAGGGCGTCATAGCCATAGAGCTCAGGGAGGGTGACTTCGTAAGGCAGATGGTCTCCTGCATGTCAAAGGATTACCTGCTAATGCTGACCAGCAAGGGCAGGGCATACTGGCTCAAGGCCTACCTGGTGCCAGAGGGCAGCAGGTACGGAATAGGCAAGGCGGCGGTCAACCTCGTGAAGCTGATGGAGGGCGAGAAGATAGAGCAGATAATAAACACGAGGACCTTCGCCGGGAGCTTCCTTACTTTCATCACAAGGAAGGGCAAGATAAAGAGGGTCACGGCCGAGAGCTTCTCGCACCCCAGGTCAAACGGCATACTCGCGATGCCCATACTTGAGGGCGACGAGCTGGCTGACGTCTGCGTATCAGACGGCAAGTCGGAGCTTTTCATAGCCACCAAGGCCGGGAAGGCGCTGAGGTTCAAGGAGACCGACATAAGGCCGATGGGAAGGGCGGCCCACGGGATAAGGGGCATAAGGCTCTCGGCCACGGACTCGGTCATCAACATAATCCCGGCCCTGGAGACCGAGCTTGTCGCCTCGATAACCGAGAAGGGGCTGGGCAAGGTCACCGAGCTCAACAAGTACAGGCTGCAGAGAAGGGGAGGCAAGGGCGTCATAAACGTCAGGACAAAGGACAAGACCGGGACGGTGGTCAAGGCCATCAAGGTCGGCAACGACGAGAACATACTGATGATAAACTCAAAGGGTCTCTCGATAACCTTCCCGGTGAGCAGCGTGAGGGTGACTGGTAGGGGTGCCACTGGCGTCAGGCTCATGAGGATGGACCAGGGCACTAGGATAGTGGACGCAAAGACGATAAAGGCCCAGCCTGTCAATTGAGTCCCGA
The DNA here is from genome assembly GCA_028867285.1 of Microcaldota archaeon. Lineage (GTDB taxonomy): Archaea > Micrarchaeota > Micrarchaeia > Micrarchaeales > Micrarchaeaceae > JAGWFU01. The sequence goes on from JAGWGP010000001.1 coordinate 46,878, forward strand.
AATACGCGCTTAATCTTATTAACTTTCCCGTTGTTGATAATTGGGTTTGATGATAACTGTGCTCTCCATCGGGGAGGGAGACTATAGGGTAAGGCTGAACATGTGCCTTACCGCCAGGGCCTTCGGGGCGGCGAAGATCGTGTTCATAGGCAGGAGGGACGGCAGGATCTCCAAGTACATCGCCAGGCTGAATTCCAAGTGGGGCGGGATGTTCAAGGTCGACTTCTCCAGCAACGCTGGCAACACTATAAGGTCCTTCAGCAAGTACAAGAAGATATACCTCACCATGTTTGGGACGCCCCTGAAGCAGGTGGAGTACATGCTGAAGACGTACAAGAACATACTCTTGATAGTCACGGCCAGGGACTGGGAAGGGCAGCTGGCCAAGCTCACCGACTTCAACGTCAGCATAACCAACCAGCCCCACGCGCAGGTGGCATCGATTGCCATATTCCTTCACGAGTTCTTCAATGGCAGGGAGCTCGCCATACAGTTCCAGAACGCCAAATACAAGGCAATACCAAAGCCCAAGGGCGCGCAGATAAGGAAGCTCGGCTGATGCTATACCGCCCAGTACTTCTTCGTCCTTATGAACGTCTTCTGCGCCTCCAGCAGGTCTATGAAAAACTCCCTCTCGTCGTGCCTGAACATCATCAGGGTCCTCGCCGCCGTCCTCGCACCCACTCCGTACACCGACAGCGCGATCGCCGCCCTGCCGCCGTAGGAATCCATCAGGCTGGCATACCTCATCATCTCCTCCATCACCCCGCGCTCCTTCGGCGACAGCCGCTTCCCTGACCTCCTCTTCTCCACCACCTCCTTGTATCCATCCCCGTCCACCGATATCAGTGGGCTGCCGCAGTTGGGGCACAGCAGCTTGTTCTCCCCCTTTATCTCAGTGAGCCTCCTTGAGAAGCTGAGCCCGCAGTATGTGCATATCAGCTTTATCTCCTTCTTCAATATGTGGCTCGCAAATGACTCCACCAGCTCTGCGTTGGGCGTGAGGGGGGTTATGAGCTCCCTCGTGTAATGCGCAGCGTTCAGTATCGCCCTAGATATGGGCGAGAGCTTGGACACCTCAATCTCCCTAATCATTATCTCTCCCGACTTTAGCATTTCCAGGTATGACACTGCAGAATTGGTGTCGAACATGTTCTCCATTATCTCGCGCGCCGCCTCGTCATGGACCGGGCTCCCCTCCAGCACCTTCATCAGCCTCCTGGCCATCGACTTAGATACGGCAGCCTCCCTGTCTATTATCCCGAACAGCTTGGCCACCACTATGAACTTGTACCTGAAGAGCTCGGACTCGGCTACCGCCTCCTTCACCAACCTGCCGAGCTGGCCCCCATCTATCCTTGCCAGTATGCTACCCACCTTGATGCCCTTCGGGAGCTCTATCATTATCATGTACGGCGAGGTCCTGACGTTCACCCCGGTCCCGGTCTTAACGCTGGCCAGATGCGCGATTACCCTCGCGAGCGCGTCATTCCCCTTGGTGCCGAGCCCGGTGTAAAGCAGCCTGTAGCCCTCAAACCCCTCGATTATCAGCTCGTCCGGGGCGAGCCCGAACGATTCCTTCTGCTCCGATGAGAAGCTCGCCATTATCCTCGACAGCTGCGCATCGACCGACCCCTCGCCGCCCAAGCCCTTCGGGTCCTGGATTATCGAGAACACCCGCCTCGCCACCCCCTCGCTTACCGGTATGTCCTCGCCGGTCCAGTCCGGCACCGCCGCCTCTATCTCCATGCTCGGCTCGACGCTTATGACGTCCTTGTCTATGCTTATCACCTTCCACGGCAGCCCCTTCGTTATGAACACCGATCCCTCCTCGACGTTGTTCGCCACGAACCTCTCATCGAGCGTAGATATCGTCCTGTTCTCGACTATGTTCTTCACCACGAAGCGCCTCACGTCCGGTATCACGCTCAGGTGGCTGTAGTAGTACATCCTGGTCCTCGGGCCGCTCGTCACCGTCCTCCCGTCGTAGCCCACCAATCTCTGGCCCGTCATGAACGTGAGCAGCCTTGACACCGCATCAATACCCATCTCCCTGTAGACGTAGGACCCATTGATTACCTGCATAAGCTCCTCGACTGCTATGCTGCCCCTGTCAAGCGCGATGCCGCATATCTGGTTGCAGAGCACGTCGAGCGCGTTGATGTGCATGGGGAAGCTCTCAAGTTTCTGGTCGCTAAGGTTGGCGACAACGGCCGCCGATTCTATCGCCTCGAGCACGCTGGGAGCGACTATGACCCCCTTGGCAGTCCCCCTGTGTGTATGCCCGCTCCTTCCAACCCTCTGCGATATCCTCAGGGCCTGCCTCGGGGATCCGTACTGTATCACGAGGTCTATGTTGCCTATGTCTATGCCGAGCTCAAGGGAGCTGGTGGCTATTATGCCCCTGAGCTCCCCATCCTTGAAACGCCTCTCTATCTCTATCCTCTCCTCCCTGTCGAGTGAGCTGTGGTGCACGCCTATGCCGCCGAAGGGCATCGCCTTGTTGAGGTAGACGAGCCTGCTCCCCAGGGCCTCGACCACCTGCCTGGTGTTCGCGAATATGAGCGTGGACCTCGAGTCTTTCACGTGGCCTGCCATTGCCTCCAGCCTGGCTATCGCCTGGTCGTCCAGCCCGAACTTCTCCTCAAGCTCCCTTATCCTTATGCCGGGCTTTGTGGGGAACTCTATCTTTATCTCGATGTCCTTCTTCCCTCCGAGGCTCGCCACATCCAGCTTCCTGTCGTTGCAGAGGAAGGCTCCGGCGCTCCTCACGTCTCCCACAGTCGCGCTTATCCCCACCCTCTGGAAGCCCGGCGCCATCGCCTCAAGCCTCTCCAGCGCAAGCGAGAGCTGAGCCCCCCTCTTGCTGTGGTACAGCTCGTGTATCTCGTCAACTATGACCGCCCTCACGTTCCTGAGCGCGAGCCCTATGGTCTTCGTGGGGAGTATGCTCTGCAGGGTCTCAGGGGTGGTTATCAGCAGGAACGGCGCAACCCTCGCCTGCCTCGCCCTCTCGCTCGGCTTTGTGTCCCCGTGCCTAACTGAGACGCTTATGCCCTCCTCCTTTCCCAGGAACTCCAGCCTCTTTACCATGTCCCTGTTCAGCGCCCTCAGCGGGGTTATGTATATTATGCCGACGCCGTCCCTGCCCGCCTTGAGCGCCCTCTCCAGCACCGGCAGCACGGCGGCTTCAGTCTTGCCTGCGCCTGTGGGCGCTATTATCAGGCAGTTCCTTCCAGCCTCTATTATCGGTATCGCTATCCTCTGTATCTCGGTGTACGCCCCGTATCTCTTGAGGAAAGAGTCATAGATTCCCATGCGCCTACCTTATGCCAGCCCCTTTCTCCTGTGGATCTCCAGGGATATCCTCCAGGAGGCTATTATGGCGAGTATTCCGGCCACTATTATACCTATGACCAGCGGAGTCAGGAAGCTGAGGTAGGCGTATCCGCCCTCGGAGACGGACACGCGCTCCGCCATGCCGAAGTACCTTGCCGTGCCGTTCACCTGCCCGTACGGCACCTGGGCGAAGTTTAGCATGCCATCAGCCCCGGTGTAGCCGTTGTACGTCGAGCCGTTCTTGAATAGCAGGCTCACGCTGGCGTTCAGGGCGGTGCCAACAAGCGACTTTGTGACTATGGTCACGTTGTACACCCTTGTGCTGAAGGCCATCGCCCCAGATCCGCCCGGAATGAAAACGTGATTGGCCAGCACCCTCGCACCCTTGTAATAGACATATTGCAGGTTGTAGCTCCTGTTGGCGAACAGGTAAGCCCCACCGCTGCCAACTGTCTGGCCGCTTATGTTGTACGACGCAGGGCCCTGCAGCAGATTTCCGTATGCGTCATACGCCACAGGCACGACCAGGTACTGCTGCCCGAATATCGCGTTCAGGAATACCGGCTGCCTCACCCGTATCGACAGATTGGGAGTGGTGTTCCCGTTGCTCCATTGGCTGAAGCCAAGCGCGGTCCCGTTGCTGGTCGGCACGAAAGCGGTACTCAGCCTTATCTGGGCCGTGGAGTTGGCGTCGTACCATCCGGAGCCGCTTGCGTTGCCGTAGGCCGTTGTCGCGTTCACCATGTATTGTGTATTCCAGAAGAGGGTGACGTTCTGCGGCGCGGACGCTGTGAACTGCAGCGTGGGCGACGTGCTTCCGCCGCTCCAGTGGCTGAACACGACCCTCTTCCCGTAGCCGGTCCCTATCACAGTAGCATTGAGGCTCAGGCTAACCGTGGAGTTGGCGTCGTACCAGCCCCCGCCCCTGACCGAGTCGTAGGAGGAGAGTGTCCCTATGTAATACTGCCTCTGCCACAGCGCTGTCTCCCTGACGTTTCCGTTCATGACCACCGTGGCGTTCCTCTGCGTTCCCGTGTAGGAACCCGCGCCGCTCCCAGCCCATCCAGCGAAGACCTCCCTGACGCCGCTGCTGGAGTTGACCAGCTGAGGTGCGCTTATCTGGATTGCCGAGTACGCCGAATAATTGTTCATGGACGTGATATTGCCCCACTGGCTCTGCAGCTGGAGGTTGTAACCCAGGCTCCAGAGCTTGACGTCCGCCTGTGTGGGCAGGCCAGACCCGACCACGAAGTAGTTTATGAGGCTGCCCACCTCCTTCACTCCGTAAGTGTTGGGCAGCGCCTCAAGGCTTCCCTTCCCATAACCAGAATAGGACATCGCATCGGGCACGTACTTGTACGTTGCGCCGTCGTAGAACTTGAGGTCCCTGAAACCTACGAGTGAAAGGCCCTGCGTATTTGTGTTCGTGTCCGCAATCTCGCCGAGAGCAGATGGGGGATTTGCCCCGGAGCTGCCGGTTCCAAGGTCCACGCTGCCTACCGTCTGGTTGTTGAGGTAGACCGTCCAGACGTTGCCGCTTGAGCTGAAGGAGTAGGTGTTGTAGGTCCCATTATCGCCCACCGACCCGCTTGCCCCTATTCCTCCGAGGAAGCTGTTGCCATTATAGCCTGCGGGGAAGTACTCCCAGAACCACGTGGGGGTGCCTGCAGAGAGGAAGGTGCTGCCAACGCATCCCGATATCGTGCACGTCGTCGGGTAGTAGCCGCTGCTGTTCGTTATCTCGTAGCCCGCCTGTATGAAAGCCCCGTTGCTGAGGTCCTCCCCTATCCAGAAGCCGAGCGAGCCCGTCGATATGTTCTGGTACACTGTCTGTATGCCGGCGCTGACGCCGTGGTTCTGCGATGACGTATAGGTCCCGGTGGCGCCGCTCTGGAACCAGTACTGCGCATCCACCAGCGACGGCATGCAACTGACCAGAACCATAACCGCAAGGAGCCTCCACGCCCCCCTATACCCTATCATAATCGATCCCGAGCTCCTCCAGGCGCCTGATTACCATTTCCCTATCAGGACCTTTTATACTTTTCCATTCAACCACGGCCCTCTCCACGGCGACATCCGAACACTCCACCGCACTGGCAATCATGTCGGTATTGATCGCGTAGTTTGGCATCATGTGGCCGAAGGCGTACCTGCCCTCTACCGCCAGGCGCGTGAACTTGCGCGGGTAGTGTGTGCCCCCTATACCTATCGCGACCTTATCGTACTCTGCCTCAAATCCGTTTTCCAACGCCCCGGCTATGGCCGAGGCGAGCATCTTGCGGTTCTGCAAGCTGCCTGCGAAACCGGGGTTGCCGCCAAGCTCCACGAACAGCGAGG
>JAGWGP010000020.1 GCA_028867285.1 Microcaldota archaeon
TAAATAGCTTGAATCACAATATCCTGCGTGATGAGCCGAGGTATTTCTGATTTGTGATGAAAAGAGAGTCGGCTGATATTAAAGGCTTTTTGTGGGGGCATCAACGGGCTTGTGCTCGTAAACGAAGGTTGCCTCCTTTATTGCCCTAAGCGACAGGGTGGCGCACTTCAGCCTGGCGGGGCCGGGGTCTATCCCTATGAGCTCTATGAGGTCCTTTACCCCCATGCTCTCAATCTCCCCAAGGCTCTTCCCCTTCACGTGGTCGGTCATCATGCTCGCCGACGCCATGCTTATCGCGCACCCGTTGCCCTCGAACTTGACGTCGCTGATCCTGCCCTCCTTGTCCACGCTCAGGTAGATTGTCATCTCGTCCCCGCATGTTGGGTTGTCCCTGTGCAGGCTAACGCTAGCGTTGTCCATCCTGCCCTTATTGTGGGGGTGCTCGTAATGCGATATTATCTCTTCTGCGTAAAGGTCCATGCATCACACCTTGAATATCCTCCTTACGGTTTCTATCGCCGCGATGGCAGCATCCACCTCCGATTCCGTATTGTAGATGTAAAAGCTGATCCTTGAAAGCGCGCCCTCGCCCAGCGTCTCGGTCACCAAGGGCATTGCGCAGTGGTGCCCCGCCCTTATCGCTATCCCCTCGCTGTCGAATATCTGGGCAACGTCATGGGGATGTATGCCATCAAGCTTGAACGAGACTACGCCGCACCTCCTGTCCACCCCATCCTGGCCCAGGCCGAATATCCGGACTCCCCCTACCTGGCTGAGCCGCTCTATCGCATACCGTACGAGCTTCTTCTCATGGTCCCTAACCCTGTCCATGCCCACCCCATTCAGGTAGTCTATGGCCGCAGACAGGCCGATCCCGCCCGCTATGTCGGATGTGCCAGCCTCGAACTTCCAAGGAAGGTCATTCCAAGCGTGCTCGTTATGGCGAACGCTCCTTATCATGTCGCCGCCAGAGAACAGCGGCTCGGTGGCCTCCAGTATCTCCCTCTTCCCGTAGAGCGCGCCTATCCCTGTAGGTCCAAGCATCTTGTGGCCCGACAGCACGAAGAAGTCGCAGTCGATATCCTTCACATCCACCGCCATGTGCGGAGCAGACTGTGCGCCGTCTACAAGGACCTTAGCCCCGACATCATGCGCCATCTTTGTTATGCCCTTGATGTCGTTTATGGTCCCAAGGACGTTCGAGGCCTGGGTTATCGCCACTATCTTTGGCTTCTTTGCCAACTGCTCCTCCAGATTCTTGGGGTCTAGTTCGGCCTTCGCGCCATCGAGCTTTATGTAGTCGAGAGTAGCGCCCTTTCTCTCAGCGAGCAGCATCCACGGTACTATATTGCTGTGGTGCTCCATGTCGGATATCAGGATGTGGTCGCCCTTTCCCACGTTCTCATTACCCCAGGTGAGCGCCACCACGTTAATCGACTCGGTCGCGTTTCTTGTGTAAACTATTTCGGCCATCTCGCCGGCATTTATGAACTTGGCGAGTTTCTCTTTCGACTCTATGTATTCGCTCGTGGCCCTCTCGGATATCTGGTAGATGCCCCTGTGTATGTTGGCGTTGTACTCCTTGTAGTAGTTGCTTATGGCATCGATTACCTGTATTGGCTTCTGCGATGTCGCGGCACTGTCGAGGTAGACTAGCGGTTTCCCGTTCATGCTTGTACCAAGGATCGGGAAGTCCCTCCTTACCCGCTCTACATCGATATCCTCATGCGCCATCTGCATCATTCCTTGAGGTAGGAGTCGTAACCCTCCCTCTCCAGCTTCTCAATCAGCTCCTCCTTTCCTTCTGCAACCACCTTCCCGTTCACCATCACGTGCACGAAGTCCGGCTTTATGAACGAGAGTATCCTGCTGTAGTGCGTTATTATCAGCAGGCTCCTGGCCTTGTCGCCCTCGAGGAACTTGTTCACGTTCTCCGAAACGACCTTTATCGCGTCTATGTCGAGCCCCGAGTCCGGCTCATCGAGTATGGACATCTTGGGCTTGAGCACTGCCATCTGCAGTATCTCCGCCTTCTTCTTCTCCCCTCCTGAAAAGCCCTGGTTGAGCGACCTGCCTATGAAGTTCTCGCCCATCTTGAGGTTGGATATGTTGTCCTTTATGCCCTTCATGAAGTCCTTCGTCGAGGACTCGTCGCCCATCGACTGCTTCGCCGCGTGCAGGAAGTTTATGAATCCCACACCCTCAACCTCCACAGGGTTCTGGAACTGCAGGAAAAGCCCCAGCTTTGCCCTTTCGTCCGTCTTAAGCTCCCTTATGCTCTTCCCATCGACAAGTATGTCTCCTGAGGTTATGTGCACGTGCGGATGCCCCATTATGCTCTTGGCAAGTGTGCTCTTGCCCGACCCATTGGGGCCCATTATTACGTGGACCTCGCCCTCGTTTATCTTGAGGTTCAGCCCCTTTATTATCTCTTTGTCCTCCAAAGAGACGTGCAAATCCTTTATCTCCAAAATCATATCAATCACTTTACCATAAACGCGCATCCGAACTTTATGTTGGACTGGCACAGCCTGCACATGGCCCTCTGGGCATCCATCTCCTTGTGCCGCAGTGTCATCTCCACGAATTCCCTAACGAGCTCCTTGTCTATGCCTATGTTGTGCCTCTTGTTGCTCCCGTTGATATACTTGCTCACTGCCGCTTGTGTCGTTCCAAGCATTTCCGCGACCTTCTGCTGCTTTATCCCGTACTCCCTCACCATCAGGTTAGCGGCGCTCTGCCTGAACGTGGGCAGGAACCTCCTCATCACCTTCTCGTAGTTTGTCAACATTAAATCATTCCCTGTACTTGTAGTGCCCCTTGAACAGGTCTCCCTTGCCCGCATCGGATGCTATGACCCACATGTCCTTTATCCCGATTGCCGGCATGTCCCCATAGACCTTGGTCTCGAGCTTTGAGTTTATGAGCGACATGGCTATCTCCTTCATCACGCTGCTCCCGAACTTCGTCATGCTTTCCGTGAAGAACCCATTGACGAGTAGCCTCCTAACCCACCTCTCCGTGATGCCCTTGGACATCATGTAGAACACCGCCTCCGCGTCCACGGGCGCTGTTGCCGACGAATGTGTCGCCTTAACATCGTTCTCGTCCACCGACATGTCTGGCAGGCCGTCAACCTTGGCGCCCTTGTCCAGAAGTATCCCCCTCTCGTGCACGTAGGACCTTGACTTGCTGGCGCCCTTGACTATCTTTGCGAATCCTTTCATCATGCAGAACGAGGTGTCCATGAGCGCCGCCCTCGACTCGAGGCTCGCGTTGCTCTCCCTCCCCTCGTTTATCACATATGTGCTTATGTCGAACTTCTGCTCCCCGGACCCGAATATTATCTCGTTCACGTCCACAGAGCTGTCCTTGCTGTCGGCCTTGAACGTGTTCCTCGCCCTGGAGTGGCTGCCGCCAGTGTATAGGGTGTTGAATCTGAGGTGGGAGTTCTGCCCCATTGCGTTCTTCGCGTAAGCCAGCACCACGCTCTTGTCGTTCTCGTTGTGCAGCACGTTTATCTCTGCATTGGCGTCCCTCCCCTGTCTTATCTCATGCATCAAGCCGAGCGATGAGGTGCTCCCCGCGTTGGATACGCACAGCTCGAACAGCTCGAGGGAGGAGTTGTCACCCATATCGATCATAACTTGGACGTTGACTGGCGAGTTCGAGTTCACCAGCAGCACGTTCGCCCTCGCCTTCTCCCCGCTCGGCACCTTTATGCTCACGGTGTGCCTTGAATTTGCATTGATGAACGCCGCGAACTTGTCGTCGTTCTGGTGCATCCTGTCATTCGCGCCAATCTGATCGGGCTCTTGAAGCGTTATGCACCCCGAATCCCCCTTCTGGAGAGTCTCGCTTCCGATTATGAGATCGAACTTGATGTTTATCTCCTTGAGGCTGCCTTCCAACAGGTTGCGCACGAACTGCTTCTCGTCTACCGCCCCCCCGCCGCCGCCGATATAGTTCTTGAGCTCGAACGGCACGGCTATGAAGTGCTTCTTGTAGATCTGGCTCGTCTCCTGCGGCAGCGAGTCGTACTGGCGCATAGCCTCTTTTAGGAAATCATCATAGCTGCCCAATCAAATCACTACTTGCTTAGCCAACCGAATTCGACATATCGAGCTTGACCAGCCTCTTGAGCTCGATCGAGTACTCCATGGGGAGCGCCTTGGACAGCGGCTCGAGGAACCCGAGCACTATCGTGGTGAGCGCATCCTCCTCTGTCAGTCCCCTTGACATCAGGTAGAACAGCTGCTCCTCGCCAACCTTGCCCGTGCTTGCCTCGTGGGTTATGGTTGCATCGTCCCTGTTGACCTCCATGTACGGGAAGGTGTTTGTCTTCGACTCCTCATCCAGAAGCAGCGCATCGCAGCGAACAGTGGACTTGACGTTTGTCGCATTGCCCCCTATGTGCAGCAACCCCCTGTAAGTGGTTACCCCGTTTCCCGAAGACACGCTCTTCGATATTATCTGCGAGGTCGTGTCAGGGGCCAGGTGGTATATCTTGCCTCCAGAGTCCTGCACCTGTCCCTCCCCCGCCACCGCTATCGACATTATCTCCCCGTGGGATCCGCGGCCCTTGAGGAAGACGCTGGGGTACTTCATGTTAAGCTTGCTTCCTATGTTGCCGTCGATCCACTCCACCCTGGCGTTCTCGTATGCGAACGCCCTCTGGGTGACCAGGTTGTATACGTTCTTGGACCAGTTCTGTATCGTCACGTACCTTATGTGCGCGTCCTTGTGCGCCACCAGCTCCACCACCGCAGAGTGCAGCGATGAGCTCATGTATATCGGCGCAGTGCAGCCCTCTATGTAAGTGACATCGGCGCCCTCGTCAGCTATTATCAGCGTCCTCTCGAACTGGCCCGCCTTCTCCGCGTTTATCCTGAAATAGGCCTGAAGCGGCATCTTTAGCTTCACGCCCTTGGGCACGTATATGAAGCTCCCGCCAGACCAGACCGCGGTGTTGAGCGCAGAGAACTTGTTGTCGGATGCGGGTATCACTGTACCGAAGTACTTCTTCAGCAGTTCCGGATACTCCTTGACCGCCTCGTCAGTGCTTATGAATACGACCCCCTCCTTCGCGAGGTCCTCCCGTATGTGCGAGTATACCACCTCCGAGTCGTACTGCGCCTCGGCGCCCGCGAAGAACTTCCTCTCCGCCTCAGGTATGCCCAGCTTGTCGAACGTCTTCTTTATGTCCTCGGGCACGGCATCCCAGTTGTCCCCGCCCTTCTTGTCAGTAGGCTTGAGGTAGTAGTAAATGTCATCGTAATCTATGTCGTTGAGATTGCCCCCCCACTGCGGCGTCGGCTTGCTCTTGAATATCTTGTAGGCGGCCAGCCTCTTCTCGAGCATCCACTCCGGCTCGCCCTTCATGGCTGATATCTCCCTGACTATGTCCTCATCAAGCCCCTTCCTGGTCCTGAAGTTGTACTTTATGTCATCGTTGAAGCCGTACCTCTCCCTGTACTCGTCTTCCTTGACCACTACGGCCTCTCCAGTCGAAACCTCAACCTGATTTTGCATCTAGTCCCCAATTATAACCGTGTTATAATTTTTGTCTTTTCGATGCTTTTAAGCCTATCGCTGAAAATACGACACAGACTTACAAAAGTTGCAGGGCGGCTAAAGAATGGCGCTATTGCCTCAGGAAAATGGCCTTAAGCTCCGGCATGTACTCATCCTTTATCTTGAACGTGTTCTCCACCCGCTTCTTCCCCCCCACAACCACTATATCGGAGTAATTCATCTTGTCCTCCATGACCTCCATGTCATCCTTCAGCCTTATTATTGCATGCAATATGCTGCTCTCGCTCTCGCCGAGCTTGACCCTCAGCTCTCTTATGCTGAGGCCCCTGTTGTCCTTGGCGAAGTGCCTTCCCATCTTCTTCACGGCCTCATCGGCCATCTTGCCCTGGAACGCGACCTCCACTATCGTCTTCATGCCCACCGAAATAAAATCGCAGCAAGTTGCTAAAAGGCTTCCGTGCAGCCTGCACAATCAATATAAGCTTCACCAGCCTCTTATTGGCGTGGTAACGTGCCCGGCCGCTTTGAAAACGAGTCCACTTATCAGAAGTTCGCGTCGGAGGGGAGGGAGGCAGAGTTCGACCGCCTCTTCGACCAGGCCGCGGATAGTGCAAGGGCCGCCTTCGGCGCAAAGCACCCCATGTACATAGGCGGGAAGGAGGCCTATTCCAACATGACCCTGGCGGAGGGCTCGCCCATAAGCTCGGACATGGTGATAGGCCACTTCCAGAAGGGCACTGCAGAGCATGCCAGAGCCGCAATAGAGGCGGCATCCAATGCCTTCCGGGACTGGAGCGAGACGGATTACAAGGAAAGGGCGGCCATATTCAACAGTATAGCCGACTTATTCTCAAGGGATAAGTTCAACCTTGCTGCGATATTGAGCTACGAGAACGCGAAGTCCAGGTATGAATCCGTGGGCGAGGTCGATGAGGCCATAGATTTCATGCGCTATTACGCCAACGAGCTACTGATAAACAAGGGATACGTGAGGAGGACAAGGCTAGCGAGCAGCGAGGCCAGGGTATCCGCCGGGTTCCAGGGCGCGCCGTCCGCCGGCGAGGAGGTGACCATAAGGATGAGGCCATACGGCGTCTTTGGCGTGATCGCGCCGTTCAACTTCCCCGTCTCGATATCCGTGGGCATGAGCGCAGGGGCTCTCATAACCGGAAACACAGTGGTGTTCAAACCATCATCCACCGACAACATGACCATGTTCACCGGCCTCAGGATATACGAGCTGTTCAAGCAGGGGGGCCTTCCCGACGGCGTATTCAATTACATCACGGGCCCGGGCTCGACCGTGGGCGACGAGCTTGCCACGAGCGATGCGGTATCCGGCATAGTCTTCACAGGATCCAAGTCCACGGGGCTCGGCATGATGGCCAAGAACTTCTCGCAGGGGAAGAAGAAGGTCTTCGTGGTGGAGATGGGAGGGAAGAACCCTGTCATAATCGGCAAGAAGTGCGACATGGACAGGGCGGTCACCGGGGTGGCAAGCGCAGCTTTCGGGTTCGCGGGCCAGAAGTGCAGCGCCCTTTCCAGGGTCTACGTCCACGAGTCCATAAAGGAGATGTTCGTCAGCAAGCTCATAGACAAGACGAGGAACCTCAAGATAGGGAACCCGATCAACAAGGATGTCTACCTCGGCCCGCTGATAAGCAAGAACGCATTCGAGACCTACACCGAGGCGATACGCAAGGCAAGGGCCACCGGAAGGGTCCTGTATGGCGGCAACCAGGTAACCAACGGGCTCAAGGGGTATTACGTGGAGCCCGCGATAGTCGAGGTGGGACAGGACAGCGAGCTCGTGCACAGGGAGCTTTTCGTGCCGATACTCTCGATCGTGGGATACAAGCACTTCGACGACGCCATAAGGATGGCCAACGACGTGGACTACGGCCTCACCGCCGGCCTTTACACCGACAGCAGGAAGGAGATGAAGGAGTTCACGACCGGAATCCAAGCTGGCGTGGTATACATCAACAGGGAGGTAAGCGCGACCACCGGGGCCATAGTCGGGGTGCACACGTTCGTTGGCTGGAAGGACAGCGGCCTAACGGGCAAGGGCACCGGCAGCAAGAACTACCTCCAGCAGTTCATGAGGGAGCAGAGCGTAAGCGTGACGAAGTGAGTCCGTGATCCTCGAGTTCCTTTATAGGAGGCAAATTTACAAAACGACGAAAGTTAGGATAGGCAAGGCCGTACTCAACGCCATTGTCGCCGACACGTTGGTGAAGAAGATAATAGGGCTGATGTTCAGAGACGGCCTTCCCAAGAACACCTGCATGCTGTTCCTTTTCGATCACGCGTCAAACCAGGGGATATGGATGCGGAACATGAAGTTCGCGATAGATATCATATGGCTTGATGGGGGCAAGGGAATAACGGGAATGGTGAAGAACGCCAGGCCCGCCACAGGCGTATTCGACTTCAAGACCTACTATCCAAGCAGGCCGTCCAAATACGTGATAGAGCTGCCTGCCGGCTTCCTTAGCAGAAATAGGATTACCGGGCAGTCAAAAGTCGATTTAAGGATATGAAATAAAAGAAGAAAAAGAAAAAAGAGAAAGGGAGGGATTTATCTCCTTCCCTTCCTGTTCATCTTGGCCCTGGCCACGTATCCAGCCTTGTCAATGAAGTAAAGGAATCCCTTCTCCCTCTTGATCTTCTCGGAGCCCATCTTTCCCTTCCTGCCCCTCGAATTCGTCTTCATTGGCGTCCTCCAGACATAGCCGTCCTTACCCAAGAAATACAGGTAGCCGTCCTCTCTGGATAACTTTTCACGTCCGATTCTTTCTGCCATTATCTCACCAATAGACACACGCTCGATATCCTTAAATATCTATCGTCGATTTGCCGTCAGAGAAGTAAATCGGCCCCGACGTCATAATCGCCCCAGAAATGGAGCCCGCCGTCGGGATTCGCATAATCCACTTTTTAAATGTTGGGTTGCAATAACTATCGTAGCGATGATTTGATGATAGAGATAAAGCTGTTCAAGAAGGTCGACCTGTCCAAGTACACGTTCATAGAGGGATTCCCCGGGATCGGGCTGGTGGGGCCGATGGCCATAAGCTACATCATAGACAAGATGGGCCTCGATTACGTAGGTTACATGGAGAGCACCGACTTCCCCCCGCTCATCTCGGTCCATGACACAAGGCCCATGCCGCCCATAAGGGTGTACGTAAGCCAGAAGTACAGGATAGTCACCATATTCGCGGAGTTCGCGGTTCCGCTCGAGCTGGTCTACGACATGACCAACGCGGTCTACGGCTTCATAACCAACAACAAGATCTCCGGCATATTCTCGATAAGCGGCATTCCTGTGCTCTCAAGCACGGGCATGAACAGCGCGATGGTCGTCGCGTCGAGGGACAACGAGCTCAAGCTTGCCCTCAAGGTGGGGCTCAAGCCGATAAAGGAAGGAGTCGCAACCGGCATAACCGCACTGCTGCTCAAGAGGTCCGCTCTCGACGGCTTCCCCGACACGAGCATAATGGTCCCGCTGGACCAGAGCATGGCCAACCCGAAGTACGCGAAGGTCGCCATAGAGGCGCTCAACAGCCTGCTCGGGCTCGGCATAGACACCGAGGAGCTCGCCAAGGAGGCCAAGGAGATGGAGGAGAAGCTCAAGGAGCTCATGAAGCGCCACGCAGAGACCCACGAGTCATACAAGAAGGCCATAGACGAGGGGCCGTCGATGTACGCTTAAGCAGGGGTTGCAGAGTCTGGTCTGGCAAGGTCTGCCACAGAAAAATGCGCAGGACTTAAGATCCTGTGGTCTAGCACCTTCGAGAGTTCAAATCTCTCCCCCTGCACATTCTATTCGCTAGCCCAGCAGGCGCAGGCCTTTTATACTTGGCATGAGAGGTACTTACATGGCATTTCCGAGGAACGGCCCCAAGAAGGTCAGGGGCAAGTGGCTTGCCGCGATGATTGCCGGAGGCATAGCGGTGCTCGTGATAGTCCTCATCGTTGCGCTATTCATAATAAAGCTGGCTTGGGGCTGGGTGGTACCCGACCTGTTCCCGGGCGCGGTCTCCCAGGGGCTCATATCGGGCACAATAGGCTGGTACACGGCCTTCAAGCTCGCACTGATAATAGCGATACTCAGCGCAATCCTCAAGGCGAAGCACTGAACAATTCTTTTCGAGCGTTCGCCGATAGCCAAACTGCACAGAATGCTTATATACATCGGGAGCGCTATCCCTAATATGATGGGCGTTTGGGGACTGATAGGGGTCGATGCAGAGACCAGGAAGAAGCGCGACGATATACTCGTAAGCATATCTAGCATGCTGATAGCTGCCGAGGGATCCCTGATTAAGGCCAAGGAGATGAGGATTACTGAGAAGCATCCTGCGGGTGAGCCCGACCCGTTCGTGGCTGCAATCAACATGGGGATGGCCAGGGGCATGCTGAATGTGCACCGCATGATAAGCAACAGCGCCATTCCAGAAAAGCACCAGGAAAAGCTGAAGGCCGACCTGGATAAGCGGGTCGCGGCCCTTCTGGAGCCCTATGCCCGGGAGTTCGGATACACGCTACGGCAGCTCTCCCTGGAGGAGGCGTTCTTGAACGGGATCCTGTACAGGCACGCCAGCCAGATGTCGGAGGCCAAGGAGGCGCACGCCAAGAACTCGGCCAATGGCGTCACGCCAGACACGCTCGCCCTAGCGGGGGGCATAGACAGGGCGTACGAGATATCCAACAGGATACTCAACAAGGGCGTGCCTGACATGCAGATGAGGATCACGCTGCTCCTGGACAGCAGGGAGCTGGTAATGCTCCTGGAGCGCAAGGGCCATATCAACAAGTTCGAGCATCCCGTCCACTGAAGACAAAAATTTACGCCCTTATACACGCCCGAGGCATAATTTTAAATAGGCCGATACTGCAAATATTATGCCAGCAATTCATATTGCTATATCCTTAGTGCAGTGTTTTCTATGGAGGAAAAATATGATATTATTGTAGCCGGTGCAGGCCTTTCCGGCTCCCTAGCGGCCGCGGTCGCGGCCAAGTCCGGACTCAACGTTCTGCTGCTTGACAGGAACAAGCCCGAGGTCGTAGGGAAGAAGACAAACTGGGGCTGGGTCTGCGGCGACGCGGTCGCAAACGACCACCTCAAGTTCATACACGAGAAGCTCGGCCTGAGCTTCGGCTCCCCCGAGCTCGACTACAAAGTAGAGGGCGTTGTGGCCATATCGCCCAACATGCAGCACAAGTACAGGTTCGACGGCGAGGGATACACCCTCGACAGGCCCAAGTTCGAGGCCAAGCTGCTCCAGATGGCGATCAAGAACGGCGCCCATTACGTGCCGGAGTTCGAGGTCGAGTCCCCGATAATAGAGAACAACTTCGTAACCGGCATATTCGGGAAGGACTCTGAGAAGAGGCACAAGGAGTACAAGGCAAAGATAACGATTGACGCCCTGGGAATAGCGACCTCGATAAGGAGGAAGCTGCCCCAGAACCCGTACGTGGACAGGGATGTTGACATCAATGACGTCGAGTCGACCGGCAGGTACATATACCACTTCGACCTGGAGCGCGACGACATAAACTACTACGATCCCAAGAACGCGCTCATACACCTCAACCAGAACATCTCCCCCGGAGGGTACGGCTGGGTGTTCCCGAAGAGCAACAACAGGGTAAACATAGGCATAGGCGTCCAGAAGAGGAGCCTCGACATGAGGAACCAGAAGCTGGGCACAAAGGACACCCTGCACACGCTCATGGACGAGTACGTTAGGAGCATACCCGTCCTGAAGAACCTGAAGCTCGATCCGCAGGACAACAACGGGAAGGGCTACTGGTCCGTGGCGGTCAGGAGGCAGCTTGAGAGCCTCGTGTTCAACGGATACATGGGTGCCGGCGACAGCATGGCGATGCCCAACCCGATAAGCGCCGGAGGCATAGGTCCCGCGCTCGTGGCCGGAATACTCGCCGGAGAGGGCGCCGTGGGCGCTATACAGGATGGCGACGTGAGCATAAACGGCCTGTGGAGGTACAACGTCGCCTTCAACGAGAGCTACGGCAAGAAGACCGCAGGGCTCGAGGTGTTCAGGGTCTATCTGCAGTCGCTCAACAACGACCTGATAAACTACGGGATGAAGATGTTCCTCACTGCCGACGAGGCAAACGACCTCAGCTACGGCAGGGTGCCGGAGCTGAAGCTGGCCACGAAGTTCAAGCTCATACTGCAGGGCGCGCAGAACATAACCGCGTTCTCCAACCTGATCTACGTGGTAAAGAAGATGAAGGAGCTCAATGAGCTGTACGAGAGGTACCCCAAGTCCACGGACGGGTTCGTCGAGTGGAGGAGGAAGGTTGAGGAGACGGTGCACGAGGCTAAGTCAAGGTTCCCCCCGAACCCATTATAAGGTGGCGTTATGGCAGCAACAATAGAGTACACGAGATTCGAGAAGGCAAGGATAATAGGAGCCAGGGCGCTCCAGCTGGCATACGGCGCACCGCCGCTGGTCAAGGTTCCGGAGAAGATGGTGAACCCCCTGGACCTCGCGGAGCTCGAGTTCGACAAGGGAGTAATCCCGATAACGATACTCAAGTGAGCCTCAGCAGCTTAAGGTCTATGGCCTCCCCAAGGAGGTTGTAGACGTCTGTTTTTCTGGAGCTGAAAAGGCCGCTCCTGAGCATCGGGCTTATCGTGTTCTTGAGTCCCCTTGTGACCGCGGTGCCCATGATCAGGTCGTTGAACGCCGGCATCATGACGAGCTTAAGCCGTTTGCTGTAATCCCCGTAGCTCGCAGCCGCCTTCCTCCTGTTGAGCTCCGACACCAGCCACACCTTCTGCTCGTAGAATGCGCCAACGCTGTCCCTCATCCTCACGCACGCGTGGCTGTGCGCAGTAACGAGGTAATCCGCCATCATCTCGGCCTCGGTTGGATTCCTGTTGCCGTGCGCAAAGGCCACGCCGCCCAGCACCAGCTCCTCCCTGACCTCGCAGTCGGCGATCTCGCGCAGGTGGGCATCGTGGTTCCCCGGCACAACAATCACCTCAAGCCCCCTCAGCGCGTCGAAGAATGAGGCAATCTCGCGAGACTCGTACCTCTCCGGGTAGAGTATGCTGTGCTTCACGTCGCCTATGATTATCAGTCTCTTGACCTCGAACTCCGCGGCTATGCCGAGGATCCTCTTCGACATGCGCTCCGCCATCCGTGACACGTGTATTCCCTTGGCCTGCAGCTCGCGCTCCATCCCTATGTGCAGGTCGCCCACCACAAGGTGCCCCTCTCCTCCGGCATCTGCTACCAGCGCGGGCTCCCCGTAGGCAAACTTGATCCTCCTGGCCTCCAAGGC
>JAGWGP010000021.1 GCA_028867285.1 Microcaldota archaeon
CATATAATAGCGGTGTTTTACCCCGATTATGGTTACTCTCCTTTTGGGGGCAACCTGATAATAAGCACATTCAGTGACGTGAAGTCCGGCACCTACAATATCCCTCTCAAGGCTGTAGGCGCCGATCCGTCAGTAGCGACTCTTGTCCTAACTGTGCACAATCCCTCTAATTCAAGCGCCCCAAATGCGCAGATCCTCTTCAACACCACAGGTGCGCAGGGGGCTCCTGCATCTGCGATTCAGCAGTCGGCAGCCCAGCAAGGGACTGTCAGTGCCTCATACCTATACGCTGCAATAATTGCGATAATCGTATTGGGTGGAATCGTCGCATATCTGCTATTTAGAACGCACTGACCTCCAATGCGGTTCGAGAACCTTTATTCCAACTTTTGCATAATCCTCCACTTGCTGCACGTCCAATACATTTATATCGGTTCCAGAAGAAACCATAAACAGCTTAGGGTGACTCGATGTCGCTTATGGTCTACAACACGCTCACCAGGTCGAAAGAGGGATTCACGCCCATGAGCGGCAAGAAGGTAAATATGTTCGTCTGCGGGCAGACCGTCTACGACGACGCCCACCTGGGCCACGCCAAGACCTACATAAGCTTCGACATAATCGCGAGGTGGCTTAAGCACGAGGGCTACGACCTCACCTACATACAGAACATAACCGACATAGACGACAAGATAATCAGGAGGGCCCAGGAGAGGAAGGTGGATCCCCTGCATCTGGCCCGCGAGTACGAGAAGCGCTTCATGGAGGACATGGAGAGGATAGGCGTGAGGCAGAACGTCACCAGGTATCCCAGGTCTTACGACTACATAAACGACATAAGGGACCAGATACAGCAGCTCATCGACAACAACCTCGCCTACCACCTCGATGGCGACATCTACTTCGACGTCGCAAGGTTTCCCAACTACACAAAGCTTTCGGGGATGAAGATAGACGAGCTTGAGAAGCACAGGGTGGAGCCAAAGGAGGGGAAGAGGCACGTCTACGACTTCGCGCTCTGGAAGGCGGCGAAGGAGGGGGAGCCAGCGTGGAAGATAACATTGCTGTATAACGCGGAGCGGCTTGAGCTCTCCGGCAGGCCGGGTTGGCACATAGAGGACACGGCCATAACCCACGCCATATTCGGCCCTCAGTACGACGTGCACGGCGGCGCGAGCGAGCTGATGTTTCCCCATCACACCAACGAGATAGCCCAGTCGGAAGGCGCCTACGGCAAGGAACCTTTCGTGAAGTACTGGCTGCACTCGGGGGTGCTCAACATAAAGGGGGTCAAGATGAGCAAGAGCCTCAAGAACTTCATAACCATACGCGAGGTCCTCGAGAAGTACGATCCCGAGGTGCTAAGGCTGTTCTTCGCATCCACGCAGTACGGGAAGGAGATAAATTACACTGACGAGCTTATGAAGACCGAGAGGAACAAGCTCAACTACATCTATTCTTCGTTCAGCATAATCTACAACATGAAGGAATCGGCCAAGTCAAGCTCCAGCAGCGAACTCAACGCAATCACGGACAAGTTCAGGGAGGAGTTCACCGCGGCGATGAACGACGATTTCAACACCCCGCTTGCGGTGACCAGGCTAATGTCAACAATCGCCGAGCTGAGGAGGATAACGGAGGCTAGCGGCGAGATAGGGAAGCACGCAAGGGAAAACGTGGTAAGCACGATCCTCGATGCCGGCTCCGTCCTTGGGATACTCGCCAACGAACGCTACAAGGAGAAGCTGCCCTCCACGGCGCAGTCCCTGATAAGGGAAAGGGAGGCGCTGAGGGCTGAGAAGAACTTTTCCGAGGCGGACGCGATCAGGGATAAGATAAGGGCCGAGCACGGCATAGAGATAGAGGACACCGAGTACGGGACCCTGTGGTACAAGAGCGGCTACTGAGCCTGCTCCGTATTGTCCTTCTTCTCCATCATCTTCTTCCCGAGCTCTATCCTGTTCTCTATCTCCGTGGATATCTTCTGTATGTCCTCAGGCTTCATTACCTTCTCGAGTATGTACTTCGAGTAGTTGAGCGACATTGAGGACAGGTCCATAAGGTACTTCTGCAGCTCGTGTGGCCTCATGACTATCTCCTTCATCGGCTTGAGTATCTCTACCCCAGCAGGGGAGTAGTTGAACGCGATGTTGGCCAGCGAGAAGAAATTCTCCGTGAGCACGGTGACTATGGCGCTGGTTATGAAGAGGCCATCCTTCTCCAGCGGCTCGTCTATCATGCCGTAGCAGTAGACTACGCCCTGCTCCTTGAGCAGCCTCTGGTTTATCAGGTCGACGAGCAGCGGCTGGAGCTTGTCCTTCTCCTTGTGCTGCATGTCGAAGTACAGCTTCGCAAGCACTCCTCCCTTTGCAACCTTCTCATCAGTTACCCTGTCGAGCTCGCTCTTTCCCATTGAATCTACTTCCTTTGTATGGTTTGTACAGCCTCATCTATATTAAGCGTGAGCTCCTCCCCGTTTATCAGGTTCCTCAGCTTCACCTTCTGCGAGTTCTGCTCCACGTCGCCAACTATCAGGGCGTACTTTACCCTTATGGAGTTCGCGTAAGCCATCTGGTTGGCCAGGTTCCTCGCCGCCATGTTTATGTCTGTGGGTATTCCGGCAGCCCTCAGCTTGTTGGCCACCTCCAGCGCGTAGGGATAGTTCGTGTCCTTGACGTGTATGACGAACGCCTTCGCGTAGGTGTATTGTATGGAATCCGAGAACTTCAGGTGGTCGAGTATCCTGTCTATCCCCATCGCCACCCCTACGGCTGGCATGGACTTGCCGTTGTTGTACACCCCTATAAGGTTGTCGTACCTGCCCCCCGCCCCGAAAGAGATCTTGGCCTCCTCTCCGGCTATCCTGTACTCGAATATTATCCCGGTATAATAGTCGATTCCCCTCATTATGGAGAACTTGAGGTTTACGCCTCCCCTGAGCCCGTAAGAGCCCAGCAGCTGCATCAGCATCTTGAGGTCGGCGCTCTCCTTGCCCTCTCCCAGTATCCCCGTTATATAGGCGAGCTTGTCGTCATTGCTCCCCTGCCTTGAGACGAAGCCCATCACCTGGTCCACGACCTCGTTGGCCAGGCCCAGCCCCTTAACTATGTCGGATACCTTGCCCTCTCCTATCTTGTCCAGCTTGTCCACCGCCCTGAATACGTCGAGCACCTTCTCCTTCGGCACCCCGAACTTCTCGAGTATGAGATCGGCTACGCCCCTGTCGTTGATGTCTATGGAGTACTCGGTTATGCCCAGCGCCTCCAGCGCCATCGCGCCCGCCGCTATCACCTCAGCATCGGTGTGCGACCTGTTCCCGCCTATTATGTCGGCATCCACCTGGGTGAACTCCCTGTACCTGAGCCTCTGGGGCTCGTCCCTCCTCCAGACCTTTCCCGTGTAATATCTCTTGAACGGAAGGGGGAGCTCCTGGTGCATCGCCATGTACCTTGCCAGCGAGATCGTGTTGTCATATCTAAGTCCGAGATCCTTGTCGTCAAGCGTGTATATGAGCTTGCTCTCCTCACCTATCGCGTTCTTGGCGTTGAGCACTCCCATCGACTCGAACGACGGCGTGTCTATGGTGAGGAAGCCCATGTTCCTGAACACGCCCTCTATCTTGGCAATTACCTCGTTCCTGAACAGCGCCTCGTTGGGCATCAGGTCCCTCACTCCCCTGGGGAACGGGATATTCGCCATGGACTCACAAACAGATTAAAATGAGAATAAATAAAAGCAGATGTCACATGTTCTTGTTTATCCACTTGGTCAGGGCGTCCTTGGATATGGCCCCCACGTTCATCGCCTTTATCTCCCCGTGCTCTATCAGCAGCGTCGTGGGTATGCTCATCACGTTGAACTTGCCGACCAGCTTCTCGTTGTCATCGGCGTTGATCTTGACGAACTTTATCCTGCCCTCGAACTCCTTGGCGACCTCGTCGACTATCGGTGTGTACATCCTGCACGGCCCGCACCACTCCGCCCATATGTCCACTATCACCGGCTTGTCGGACTTGATTACCTCCTTCTCGAACTCCGCCTCATTAACGTCAATAACGCTCATCTTATCGCCTATCCAAGAGATATTATGCCCGTATGGGTTTAAATAGATTATCTTGCCCAAAACGCACTTTCGGGCGCGTTGTGCGGGTGTCGGCGGCGCAACCTATTTATGGCTTAAATCCCATAGCCTAGCGTGATGAACTTAAGTTCTGAGCCCACGCTATGAAGACGATCTTGAGTGCTGATAAGATGCGAAGGATATCCCCCGGTGCGGTGAAGAGGCTCGTGAGCGACAGCTTCTCCATTAAGGTGAGCGACTCCGCGGCCAATGCCATAGCCAAGATACTGGAGGCCAAGGCCAAGAAGATAGCCAAGTACTCCGTGAAGCGGGCCAAGTCCAGGAAGAGGGCCACGATACTCGAGGAGGACGTTGACACTTACAGGATGAGATTCGGTGGTTGATTGCCTGTCGGGCATCTCTCGAGGGGAGGGGCTGGCGAGGTAAAGCTCGAGTACCAGCTCCCTGATGGCAAGCTGTGCAAGCTGTGGGAGCCCATGGGCGGCTCGATACTGGAGACCACTTTCGACCACCAAGGCGGGATAATAAACCAGGCTGTGCACCGCCCAGAGGCCAGCATCGAGGAGCTGGTCTCAAGCGAGGCCAAGCGCCAGAGCCTGGAGCTCCGCGAGGCCAGGTTCGAGTCTGTAAGGCTTGAGAAGAGCTGCCCAAAGTGCAATTCCGGCCCGCTGTCAAGGCACGTGGAGGCGTTCAGGAGCACCAACGAGATACCGGTGATGCCCACCTACCACTGCAAGGGCTGCGGCGCCAGGTCCTACTACCTGACCGACGGCTACCTTGACAACCTCGTGAAGGGCAACAGGGTGATGTTCACCGATGATGAGCTCAGGCAGCTCGACGCCGACGAGAGGGCCTTCAAGGAGGAGCTCAAGGCATATATAATAAGAATCTTCGCATCCAAGAGGATTATGTGCATCAAATAGGCGATAACATGACCATATTACTGTCGGAACTATACGGGAAGGAGATAATAACGAACAGCGGAAGGAAGATCGGCCTGGTCGAGGACCTGATACTCGACTTCGAGGAGGGCAACGTCTCGAGCCTGCTGCTCACTAAGGTGGACAACCTGGTGAGGAGCCAGCACACCGCGCTTCAGCTCGCGAAGAACAGCGTGAAGTACGGAAGGGTGAGGAGCGTCTCCGAGACCATAATAGTGGGCGAGGAGAGCAAGATAAAGTAATCCTGATTTTCACGGGATGGCATGCGCTATCCCGCTCTTATTTTTCAGTAGGATCAATCCGTCGTTATCTCCCTTGAGAGGTTAGGCCTACTCTTCAGGAGGATCCTGTGCCCGCAATAAGTGCACCTGACGAACTTGTCAAGCTGCTTTATCGTCTTTCCGCAATTAGCGCATATGTACGGCATAATATCACTTCTTAACGTTCCCCTTCAACCACTTTGCGACATCGGTGTGCAGCGACGAGCTGCCCGTGTCTATCACCCTTATCTTCAGCTCCCCGCCGTAGTTCTGGTCCTTCAGCTCCAGCACCGGCTTGTACTCCTTCATCTCCGTGAAATGGACCTCCATCCAGTGTATCTTCCCCTCGAGGTAGTCCTTCACTATGTCCTTGTTCATGGGCACCGACGAGAAGCTGAACAGTATGCCGTCGCTCCAGTAGAGCGGCACGGTCCCTGCAGGGGTGACCCTCTCCCTGAGTATGTCGTCATGGGACATCCTCACAACCTCGTGTATCACGAGCTCCTTTATGGGGGAGAACGATATCTTTACCATCGCTTCACTTCTTCGACATGTCCTGTATGAGCCTCCTCGCGACCTCCCCTGCGGATGTGGTCATCGAGTAGGCGCCTCCGGCGTAGGTGGCCTTGCAGTGCCTGCACCTCCATATGCTGGTGCTTATCCTCTTCACCGACTCCTTTCCGCAGAGCTCGCATTTGTAGAGCGACCTCTTCGACCTGGTCACCTCCTTGTACCTCTTCCTTATGCGTGCTCCGTACCTTATGCTAGCGTTCGCCATAAAATCACCTTGCTGCCTGATCTAGCGCCCTCTTGAGCTCGGCCCTCTTCTGGAAGGCGATGTCAAGGAGCATCTCTACCTCATCTTTGGTGAATCCGCCTCTTAAACCTTTCTGCATGGCCCTTATATTGGCGTCATCTATGGCTATGGTTATCCTCCCGTCCGACGCGTTCTCCTCATTGCGGTCCAGGTCCAGGAGTATGCTGCCCCCAACCTTGCCGAACGTGGTGGATGTGACTATGCTGTCGAGCTTGAGCGGCTGGGTCCTGTCCTCCCTGTTGGCCTCCCCGTCCTCCACCTTCGGCACCTTGGTCGTCATCAGCGCAGCCATCGCGGCCAGCGTGCAGGCGTCGAACAGGTTGCCGTCGTAGTTGAGCACGTAGAGGTCTATGAAAACGCTCCAGACCTTGCCCTCCTCTATGAACAGGCTCTTCAGGTCTATGCTGTTCGCGGCCCTTATTCCCCTGTCCACGACCCTGGCGAGCTCTATCGCCTCCGGGCTGGGCGGTCCGGTCTCGTAGTCGGCAGACGCCAGCGGCAGGAGCTCAGCGGCCACCATCATGTTGCCCTGGTTCGGGGTGTCCTTCATCGGCTCCTCCACTATCAGCTTCACTCCGCACAGCACCCTTGTGTTGCCGAGGTCCACCTGGGCTGACCCCTCCGCGTTGTGCATAAGCCCCGTAACTATGCCTATCTTCCTGAAGTCCATGAACTGCCTCATGTCCTCCCTCGCCTTCTTGGCGAGCAGTTCCTTGACGTAATTCGTCTTCACTACATCTATTGCCTCCATGTCAAACACCAGCCGCGTTGCCGTAAACCTCCCTCAGCGCATCGCTCTGCGCCTTGGATATCACCTTGCCTGCGTCTATCGCCATCTGCAGCGCCTTGGATACCTGCGCCCTGTCCAGCCCCCCGTCCATCTGGAGGAGGAGTATCTCGCCGTTCCTCGGGGCTATCGCCATGGGCATGTCGCTGTCCGAGTAGTTGTCCTCTATCATGTTGAAGTCTATGGCTATGTGCTCGCCTATCCTTCCCACCGATATCGCGTAGGGCAGGTCCCTCATCTGTATTCCCGCGTTGGCCAGCGCCACCGCCGCAGCGGTTATGCCCGCCGCCCTGGTGCCGCCGTCTCCCTGAAGCACCTCGATGAATATGTCTATCTCGCTTGCGGGGTACTCCCTCAGCACGACCACGTTCTCGAACACCTCCTTTATCACCTTGGAGATCTCTATCGCCCTCCTGTTGGGCCCTGTCCTCCCGTGGTCCGACAGGCTCGAGAACGGCGCCATAGCGTACCTGCACTTTATTATCGCCCTGTCCGGCTCCATCATGTGCCTCGGCATCACCTCCTTCGGCCCGTAAACCGCCGCAAGTATCCTGTTGTTGCCCCACTCCACGTAGCAGCTTCCGTCAGCGTTCTTTAGCACGTTAGCCTTTATGCTGAAGGGCCTCATCTCGTCGAAGTCCCTCCCGTCCGTCCTCTTGCCGTTTATTACCAATTCCGGCTTGTTTTCACTACTTCCCATTCAACTACCTTTGTTCTGTTCTAGCATCAACCTTATCCTTTCAGTGAGCCCAGATATGTGCGCCTCGGCCTCTATCTTCCTTATCGCCTCCGTCGCGAGCGCTATGTTGCCCCCGCGCATCCATATCATGCCGTTCATCCCCACTATGATGTAGGTCTTCGCGGCCTCCGATATCTGCTTCACCATCGTGTTGGCCTTGCCTATTACCCTGGCCACCTTCGCCGGCTTCACCGCGAGCACCGTGCCGCCCTCGAGCGGCCTGGCCCTAGTGAGTATTATCGTCTTCCTGTCCTCTATGTCCTTGATCGTGGCCTCGATGATGTCCCCGACCTTGTAGCTCTCCCTGTCGAACTTGCCCACTATCAGGAGCGTTCGGCCGAAGAAGCCCAGGTCGACCTCGTAGACCTTGTTCTTCTCCTCGGACACTATGCCTATGACCGCGTCATCGATCCTCGGCTTCCACGGTCCCTCCAGCGGTATGACGCTCTTGTGCTCCTCGTCGTAGAGCCCCATCACCTTGGAGTATGTCTTCCCGTTCTCAACGTAAGCGTTGTCCATCCTTGCCTGCGACTGCGAAACGACCTCGCCAGGCACAATTATCTGCTTCATC
The DNA here is from genome assembly GCA_028867285.1 of Microcaldota archaeon. Taxonomy (GTDB): domain Archaea; phylum Micrarchaeota; class Micrarchaeia; order Micrarchaeales; family Micrarchaeaceae; genus JAGWFU01. The sequence goes on from JAGWGP010000021.1 coordinate 8,197, forward strand.
TATTCACTTCTCTTTTCTCTTAAATATGATTACAGTACCTTGATCTGCGCCTTGCCCTGAGTGGCGCTGTTTATCCTGTCGAACACCTCGGACTGCATGCCGGCGGGGAACTCCAGTATCGCCTGGAGGCTTCCGTCGCCCAGCCACTGGTCCGACTTCATCCCGTACTTCTTCAGGGTGCCGAACGCCCTGTTGGCGAACTCCGCGGGTATGGTGACCTCCACCTTCGCCACCGAGAACTTTATCGGCATTATCATCGTTATCTTCTTCACTATGTCGTCTATCTGGTCGGCCGCGTTCTTGAACGGGTCGATGGTGACCTTCGCCTCCCTCATCGCGTTCTCCACCCTCAGCGGCGGGTTGGGCGCGTTTGTCCTCGGATCTATGGAGTTCTTGGCTATTATCTCGATTATCTGCTTCCTCTTCTCCTCCAGCAGCTTGTTCCTCTGCTCCGTTGTTATCGGGACCTCGCCGTTCTTGAGTATGGTCTCTGCTATCTTCGCTATCTCGGTGGTGCCGAAGGCCTTCCTGATCTTGTCCTCGCTCTGCCTGTCCCCCTTCCTCGCGTCCTTGAACACCTCCTCGACCTCGATCACGACCATCGGGTCGCTCCTCTTGCCGGTTATGTACTCGTACGCGAGATCGGAGTTGACGAAGATCTCGAACTCCTCCCCGTTCCTCTTTATCTTGGCTATTACCGTCTTAGAAGATGGCATAAAATCACGAGACTACGCCCTCAAAGATACTTCGATATCTTGTCGGCCGTGAACATCTCGAATCCAACGTCTTTCCTTATGGTAGAAATGTCAATGTTGCTGTCGGTGAGCTTGCCCTCGTGGAGCTTCTTCACTATGCTCACTCCCAGGTTTATGGAGTCCTCGATTCCGATTCCGTCCTTGTAGTTCTTGACAAGGATCTCCTCGGCCTGCTTCTTCCCCGAGCCTATGGCGTCCGCCTTGTAGCCCAGGTATGAGGCGCCTGGCTCCACCTCGAAGAGGCGCGGTATCTTGTCTATCCCGCCCACGAGCAGGGATATGGCGTAGGGCCTTATGCCGCCGTACTGGGTGGCCATCTGCATCTCCTCCGATATCTCCCTTGCTATGGTCTCCACCGATTCCGTCTCGTCGTAGACCATCCTGTGGGTCTGGGTCTTGCCCCTTGTAAGCGATATGATCCTGAGCCCGTCTGACACGAGCCCGCTGTATGTGGCTCCTATGTAGGAATCCACCCTGAATATCTTCTGCGCTGTGTTCGGGATCGCGAGCGGGTCGAATATCGGCTTGTGCGCCACAAGGACAACCCCGTGGTCTGCGACTATGCCTATCGAGGTGGCTCCCCTCCTGACGGCCTCCTTCGCATACTCCACCTGGAACAGCCTTCCGTCGGGGCTGAACATGACCCCCCTATCATACGCTTGAACGTTTGGATACATCAATTTCACCGAATCTAATATAATCAGCAAACCGATAAATCAGATATTATTATTTAAGAAAACAAGCTTTATAAGCCTATGGCTGGGTGCCGGCGAACCTATTTCATCAGCCCGCTCACCATCCTATAGCTCTCCTCAAGATAGCGTCCCTTTATCAGCCCAATCCTGTCCTCCATAGAGTGATATATGGGCCTCCACTCATCCCCTCCGGTGGACATGATAAGTGCCCTCTCCCAAAGCCTCTGGCTCTTTATCGGGAACGCTGACATCCTTATCCTCTTGTCCTCAATCAGCGAGGGGCTGTTAGACCCTACCATGTCAACCACTATGGTCCTCTTTGCCCTCTCCATTAGTCCCTTGTACTGCTCCTCAAAGACCCTGTAGCCCCTTCCCCAGTATATCGGCTCATCGAACGACATCTCCTCGCAGCCCGAGAACAGGAACAGGGTGTCCTTCCTCCCCTCGCTCGCCAGTTCCAGTAGCATGGCAGTTCCAGATGCGTTGTCAAGCGCACCGCCGAGTACACTATCAGTGTGTGATATGAGTATGTGTCTCGGGTTCTTCAGGTTACCCGCCATTATGTTCTCGCATCTGTGAGGCAGCTTTGTCACCCTGACCCTTCCCTCAACGCTTCTCGCATCGATTATCCTCCTGACGTCCTTCCTCTTTATCGTCAGGGATGGCGCCCTGTAAAACGTCGCCAGCGAGAACGCGTCGGAGTAGGGGTTGAAATTTATGTTCGGCTCCTCGTAGTACCTTCCGCTGACCGACATGGAGCTTATCAAAGGCTTGCTGCTTATCCCCCCGCTCCGCAATGCGGTGGGCATGCACTCAACGCTATCCCCGTCCGCCATAAGGCTGAAGCTGCTGAAATGCGGAAGATGGTTCCTAAACTGTTGAATCTGGAAATCGACGCCGTAGGAAGCAAGCTTGCGCTTCAGTATCCGCCCGGCCTCCAGCTCGCGCTTTCCGCGCCTGGGCCCGAGACGCTCAAGCATCCTTATGCTATCCATCAGCCTGGCTGTGCGGTCCATATCACCACTCCCCATTCTCGTTGTAATGCGCCTTTATCTCGCTCCTAACCTCTTTAAGCCCTTGCAGTATGGCAGTTGCTGCGGCTACCTGTGTCGCGCCCATGTCCGGCCCCTGGTTCCTGAACTCAAGAGCTCCCACCCTTATGGTCGGGACCACAAGGTCGATGGGGACGTTGGCCCTATCGGCACCCTCGAGGTGCCTCATTACCGCCACGTTCTCTCCAAGCTCGGGTATTATCGTCTGGAGGGGCTCGTCTAGGCCGTTGGACCTAAGGTACGAGACTGTATTGTTGTACATCGTCTGTATCTTCGGCTCATCCTTGCTCCAGTCCGTGGCGGCCAGCGCCAGCTTCGATATGAAGTTGTGCATCAGGAAGTTGAGCAAGTACATGGGCGGGCCCCCTATCGAGATCACGGTGCCTCCGCCGTCTGACTGGACCCTGGCAATGCCGCGGCTGTCGGGCAGGGCAATCTTATTGTCTATGACGTAGTTTGCCGCCTCCTCACCGGCCCTCCCTATGTTGAAGGCGATCTGGTCCGGACCCTCTACCCTCTCCCTAAGTAGGCTGTGCAACTCTGTCAGCCTGCAATCCCTCTCAGCTATCCCGCTAGCTACGTCTGACGCCATCTCGCTCCCGAGCTTTCTTTTCAGTGACAAGACGCGCTCGCTCTCTATTGTTATCTCCTCCAATCTCTTTCCCTCCACCTTGCCCAGGTCTGCCAGCCTCACGCTCTGGAAGTTGAGCGTGCCCCTTCTCCCGACGTTGACGAAAGGGATCCTGACATAGGTCCTCTTGTAGTAGTTCTTCGCAGTGAAGAGGTCATTGAGCCACTCAAGAGTGACAAGCTGCAGTCCGTGCTCCCTCGCGGCAAGATATATGGCATTGTGCTGTATGTCGGGCTTTGCCATCTGCCTGGCAAAGGTTATGGCCGGCCTGTCCCCTATCATGTCCTTCAGCGTCTGCATGACCTTGAGGGTCTCCTCTCCGAAGAGGCTCCTTATCATGGCCTCCGCCCTGCCCTCGTTCCTCTCCCTCTCCTTCACTGCCCTGTCCAGCTCCTCCCTGGTCCTCAAGTTCATCATATCGGCTCACCTTGCGTTAAGCGTAAGACAGCAACGGCTGGGGTTGTCTCAATTCCAGCATATGCTGAGTATATATCGTTCACATGACCACCAAACAGAGATTCAACTATTGCTGCTTAGCGGCCAGTGCGCTTGTGGTGCCAGCGGCCCGCGTAGCTGGCGCTAAAATAGAGGTATCGGAACCCTATGCCAGCTATGCCTTTCTGCATGAACCACACTTTGCTTAAGCGACATTGCGCCGGTCATAATATATAAGCCTTTTGTGTAAGCCGGCTTTGTGTATTAAATCAGCGTTGTGCATTTAATCGTCTTGTTGTGTAAGATTCATAACTTTATCAAAGCATCAATATCTCTTTTTAAGCCAATTAAAACCTTAACTTTATCGAAATAATAACCACCTTCAACTTCTTCTAATTTGCTTAAAAATTCTTTTGTTAAATTGAGGAGTTTATTTGCTATCTTTATTGTTTCAGATACCGTAAATTTCTCCTTTGAGTCTTCAGTTCTATTTATTCCTAAGTGATTAATCTGGTCACTTGCTTTTGCTTCAAATCCAGCAGTTATTACATCATCAAAAGGAGGGGCTTCCCATTTAACATACATATTTGCTTTCGGATTTGAGCTTTCAACATAACCGTTTGGATGTGTCTGCTTATAAAAAAATTCATATATATTCCTTGAATGTAGGACTATATGCTCTAAGTCACGATTAAGATATGCCTGGCGTTGCTGTTCTGGGTATGCCACCTTAAAAAAACACTTACAAAATGCAAGCTCTTGAACTTCGTAATTAAAATGACCAAGAGAACTTTCTAATTTATTCTTAGGTGGAAGAGGCATATTTATCCCTCTACCCAACCTTGCGCTTTATCTCCTCTAGTGCCAATATCAGCCAAGGTGTGTAGCTCTTTGGGTTCTTCTTTGTATCAGTCATTAACTCATCCATGTCGATCCACTTGTAATCCATGACCTCCTTCGGGTCTGGTGTAACCTTTCCCTCGTAAGTGCCGAAGAAGACGTGGTCGAACTCGT
>JAGWGP010000022.1 GCA_028867285.1 Microcaldota archaeon
CGTGCTCACCAAGCAGCTTTACCACTCCTGGAGCTCGGGCTCTGGCGTGCATGTTATCACAGGAATTGGGGGTTGGGACATATATGGCGGTATCGGCGGCTCTCGCTTTTTGACGTATCGCCCTTGGAAAACAATAAATAAGCGCGCTTGGATTATTGTCCGATACGATGAGGATATCGACCAAGCTGATGGCCTACGCCATCGCAGTGGCGCTGCTCATGGCATACGGCGTGTCCGGCACCTACATACTCGGCCAGCGCGGCGACTTCAACGTCCACGTGGGCTCGTTGGTGCAGGCGCTCTACTTCACTGTGGCCACCATAACCACCGTCGGTTACGGCGACATAGTGCCCGTCTCCGACACGGCGAGGATATTCACGATGGTGCTGATAGTGGGCGGCATACTGGTCGTGTTCGGCGCGGTTGTAGGCATATCGGGTGATTTCGTGAACGCAAAACTAGACAGGCTTTCAGGCAAACTATCCTCGGCCGAGCTGAGGCTACTAAAGGGACACACCATACTCGTGGGCTACGGCCACACCAACGCACTGCTGGCGCGCAGCTTCAAGGAGAGGAAGAGGAGGTTCGTGGTGGTCGCCGACAGCCAATCGGATGCCGACAGCGCCAGGGCCGCGGGCTATACGGCCCACAAGGCCGAGGAGGCATCCGAGGCTGAGATGTCCATGCTCGCGGCGGACAGGGCCAGCATGGTGGTGATAGACCTCCAAGACAGGCCCAAGACCATATACGCGGCTCTGGTGGCCAAGTCCATGGCCAAGAGGGCCGAGATATTCGTGGTGGCCTCATCGGACGAGACCATAAGGTACCTCAAGGAGATGGGGATAAGGCGCATAATCAACCCTGCGGACATGGCGGCCTCAAAGATAATCGGCGCGATCGGCTGACCGGGGACGCGGATTACCCTGATTTTTTAGTCGGTAGACGCCTAATATAGTATTTAAATCTTTGTTGCATAGTAATTACGTGTTGAGATGGCGCCAGATTCTGTGAACCCAAACCTCAAGGGGGAGACCAAGACCTCCATAGACGCTCTGGTCGAGCTCCTAAAGGCAAGGGGCAAGATGGAGCTCAATGCTATTTCCGATACCCTTGGAGTGGGTTCCAACCTGGTCGAGAGCTGGGCCAAGGTGCTTGAGAACGGCGGCCTGGTCAAGATAGATTACGAGGTGGGCAAGATGTACCTCGAGCCGCTGGGCGTCAGCAGGGAGAACATCCCCAACATAAAGTCCAAGATGACCGCCCAGGAGGCGGCGATCGAGGAGACCATATCCGCGGACAGGATATCCGTTGACAGGTTCATGACCGCGCTCGAGAAGCTCAGCGGGCAGATCGGGGGCATAGAGGCGGAGTACAAGAAGCGCATGCCCGAGATACAGCAGATGATGGCCGAGCTCAACAAGGCATCCTCCGGAGTTGACGCCACAGAGAAGAGCATAGACGAGATAAGGAAGACCGCCGAGGGCTCATACTCCGCGGTAAGCAAGAGGGTCGACGAGCTATCGGCGAAGATAAACTCGTTCGGCAACGTGAATTCCGACGCCAGCCTTGCGCAGAGCGTGGAGAGGCTCAACGCGCTCAGGCAGAAGGCCACCGAAGCGCAGAACGCGATAGGCGAGATAGAGAAGAACAAGAACAGGGCCTTCGACACGATCATCAAGAGCATAGACGGCGAGGTTAGGGAGATAAAGAAGCAGATCTCCGACGCCAACAGGGACATAGAGGCGCAGCTCCAGTCAAACAGGAAGGAGATGGAGGAGGCCCTCAAGCACATACAGGAGCAGAACGCGGAGGCGAAGAGGCTCGCCGACCAGCTCAAGTCATTCAGGGGCGAGCAGGAGGCCTACAGGAAGGGGCTCGAGAAGACCGCGGGCGAGGCGCGCGACAAGTTCACAAGGATAAACGACCAGCTGCAGAAGGACATACACGTTATAGACGAGAGCGCGAAGTCGATGACCCAGAAGCTCGAGTCCGCTAGGGCGATGTTCGGCGGCGTCTCGAACTTCGACCAGGCGCTCAGCAACTCCAAGGCGCAGATAGAGGGCCTCAGGAAGGAGGCTGCGTCGGTCAAGGTCGAGATAGACGAGCTTGCGGGACAGCTGCGCGCATTCAAGTCGATGGCGAACATGAGCATGGAGAAGAGCATCGACGAGCTCAACAAGATAGCGAAGAAGAGCAAGGATGCGAACGCCAAGGTTGCCGGCCTGAAGGGCAGGGTGTCGGACGCGAAGAGACAGATAGACGAGGATTCAAAGAGGCTCTAGTGGTGGGATGGCTGACGGAAGCGGCAATGAGGTCCTCGAGGAGTACAACCTCGATGCGCACGGGATGACCGTGCACATAGAGATAGTCAAGTCCGGAGACTTCATGCCGTACTACACGCTCACCTTCCCTGGCATAGGCAACGCCACGAAGCTGCTGATCAACTCCCTGAGGGGAGAGCTCATCTCGATGGTCCCGATAGACCCGACGAAGATAGAGGACAAGGACTACCTCGACGAGCTCAACAACAAGTACATAGAGGCAAGCGCGATACTGGTGGACAAGTACATACCGGACACCAGCCTTGACACCAAGAAGCTGCTCACCTCATACATACTCAATATGATGCTCGGCCTGGGCGACCTCGAGGCCCCGCTGTCCGACGACAATCTGGAGGAGATAGCTGTCAATGGGGCGAAGGACTTCATATGGGTGTTCCACAAGGTGCACGGCTGGTGCAAGACCAACATAAAGCCCGCAAACGAGGAGCTGATATACGACCAGTCCGAGCAGATAGGCAGGAGGGTGGGGAAGGACATAACCAACCTCAACCCCCTCATGGACGCGCGCCTCATAACCGGCGACCGCGTCATAGCGTCCATGTTCCCCATATCCTCGCAGGGGAACACCATCACGATAAGGAAGTTCGCCAAGAACCCGTGGACCATGCCCGCGCTGATAAGGAACGGCACCGTGAGCGCGGACGTGGCCTCGCTGGTCTGGCTGTGCATAGAGAACGAGATAAGCCTGATCTTCTCCGGCGGAACCGCCAGCGGCAAGACCAGCTTCCTCAACGCCTCGAGCATATTCTTCCCGGCCAACAGGAGGATAATATCCATAGAGGAGACCAGGGAGCTCACCCTCCCCAACTTCCTACAGTGGATACCCATGGTTGCAAGGGAGCCCAACCCGGAGGGCAAGGGAGAGGTCACCCTCTACGACCTCATGATAAACGCGCTGAGGCAGAGGCCTGACATAATGCTGGTGGGAGAGATAAGGACGGAGAAGGACGCCGAGACGCTGTTCGAGGCGATACACACCGGTCACTCCGTGTACGGGACGGTGCACGCGGACAACGCGCAGGACACCATAGTCAGGATGACCAACCCTCCGATCGCGATACCGAAGATAATGCTCAACTCCATTGGCGGCCTGGTCGTGCTGTTCAGGCACAGGACCAGGAGCATAAGGCGTGTGCTCGAGTTCGCCGAGGTGCTGCACGACGGCAACGCCAACGTGCTGTACAAGTGGAGCGTGAGGAACGACAAGATATCGCAGATAAGCGACCTCACGAGGCTCGCCGAGACCCTGATACTCTACGGGGGCCTTACCAAGAGCGAGATACTCACCGACATGACCGAGAAGAGCAAGGTGCTCGAGTGGATGGTCAAGAACAACATCATGGACGTCGACGACTCCGGCTTCGTGGTTGCCAACTACTACAAGAACAAGGCCAAGGTCATGGACATAGTGAACAGCGGACAGAACTTCTCCAGGGATATATTCTGAGATGATTGATGTGGAAGACAACTACGAACAGCTGCTCAAGGTCGTCTCGACCGTGGAGGGAGCGGCCAAGCCGCAGGAGGTCAACTTCATCGACACCTCGGGGATAGGGGTCGAGATCGCCTCGACCCAGAGGCCGAGGTATGCAGACATGCTCAAGCTCATCTACGGGATAGAGTCCAAGATGCTGGCCGAGATGAAGCAGCAGGCCGCGCACCCCCAGGCAAGGGCCCAGCAGGAGGTGCAGGTGCAGCAGGAGAAGATATCCATCGCCCAGAGGATCGAGCCTAAGATGCAGATGCCGAGGCCCAACATCAGGATCGGCGCAGCGGTGTCGAGGGGACTAAAGGGCATGGAGGAGATCGCGGCGAGGAGGGAGGCCGCGGCAAGGGAGCTCGGCGCATTCGCCAGGGAGGAGCTCGGCGCGATAGAGTCCAGGGTAAAGACCGTAAGGATAAAGAGGATAAACACGAGGTCGCTTGTCCTGCCCAACCTCTCGGTATCGGACCAGATAGTTGAGCTGGAGAGGATAGCCGAGGGTCTCAAGGAGAACGTGTTCGACCAGGACCAGCTCTCGGTGGTGAGGGACGAGGTCCTCGGCCTCAACCAGGTGGTAAGGGAGTCGCCGCAGTCCCAGGACGCGCTGTCGCAGGCAAGGGACCAGAGGCTCAAGGAAGTCATGTCTATGTTCAACGGATGAAAAAATGCTGTTCGGAAAAAAGAAGAAGGTGATCAACGTCGGCGGGCAGAGCATAGAGCTCGAGCCCAAGCCCGCGAAGCTTCCCTTCTTCAGCCTGAAGCCCAAGCCAAAGGCGCCCCAGCCCCCGGCGCAGCCGCAGCAGAGGCCTGCACAGCAGCCGGTGCCTGCGCCCCAACCGAGCGTTGCGCAGCCCGCTCCGCAGCCTGTGCAGAGGCCGCAGCCGACTCAGGTGCAGCCAGCACAGCAGCCGAGGCCGCAGCAGCCCAAACCCGCAGCGCCGCGCAAGCCCCTGTTCTCGTTCGGCAAGCCAAAGCAGCCGGCCCCACAGCCCTCACAGCCCAGGCCCCCGGCATTCGCGCCGCAGAGCCCGCAGAAGATAATCGACGTCAAGCCCTCGATGGGGCTCGGCGACATCAACATCTACAAGAAGCAGGAGCAGCCCAAGCCCGAGAGGCAGAGCATATTCGAGCAGCCCGGCCAGCAGCAGAGGCCCGCCGCCCAGCCAAGGCCCCAGCCGCAGAGGCCGGTGCAGCAGCCCCAGCAGATGAGGCAGAGGCCGCAGCAGCCCGCGCCAGGCGGCCCGAGCACATGGAAGCTCTACCTTGCCAGCGTCGCATCCAGGCATAAGGGTCTCGAGGACGCGCTCAGGAAGCAGGGCATAAAGGGCAGCGTCACCGAGTTCGTCCAGAGGATGATGGTCTCCGCGGCGATGATGTCCGTGGTCATAGGCATCTCCATAGTCATACTGCTCATAAGGCTCTCGCTTCCCGCCATAGAGGGCGTGGTGTTCGGCATACTGATGGGCATAGCCATATTCTACGTGGCGTTCAACAGCTTCCTCAACTTCCCGTCGAGGAAGGGCAGGCAATCCTCCAAGATAATAGAGAGGGACATACTGTTCGCCACGAGGGACATGATAATATCGCTCAGGTCCGGTATGCCGCTGTTCAACGCGCTCACAGCCGTCAGCACTGGATACGGGGAGGCGAGCAAGGAGTTCCAGAAGATAATAGAGAAGGTGCAGCTCGGCACGCCGCTCGAGGAATCGATAGACCAGACGGTGGCGGAGTCGAAGAGCTCGTCTTTCAGGAGGATAATGCTACAGGCCGCTGTGAGCATAAAGGCCGGAGCCGACGTGGTGGCCGCACTGCAGAGCGTCATAGACCAGCTCGCCCAGGAGAGGATAATAGAGCTCAGGAGGTACGGGCAGAGGCTCAACGCCCTCGCCATGTTCTACATGCTCTTCGGAATAATACTTCCCAGCATGGGAATAGCTGTCGCAACCATACTAACAACCTTCATATCCATATTCACCGTGACGCCCTCGGTGCTCGCCGGGGCGATAGTAGGCATTATATTCCTGCAGATAATATTCCTGCAGCTGATAAGGGCGTCAAGGCCCGTGTTCGCGATGTGATGAGATGGCCCAAGCCACGACCAGATTCGAGAGATACCTGCCTATAGGGATAGTCAGGGTGATATCCCGAGAGGCGACGATGGCCGGGCTCAAGAGGAGCGCCAACCAGATACTACAGATAATGGCGCTCGGGTTCGTGGCCGTGGCGGTGCTGACCACCATCGCACTCCTGGTATTGGGCTGGGGCGCCCTGGCCCCGCTGATCGGCATAGTTGCGGGCGCGGTGTTCATCATCATAGTCTACATGGCCATAGAGTACCTGATAGACGCGAGGAAGACAAAGCTTGAGGAGATGTTCCCAGACTACCTGCAGATCGCGTCGGCGAACCTCAGGAGCGGAATAGCTCTCGACCGTGCTATGCTCCTCGCGGCGAGGCCGGAGTTCGGCTTCCTCAGCGACGACATCAAGGAGATGAACAGGAGGATATTCAGCGGGGAGACATTCGAGGCGGCGCTCAAGGACTTCGCAAGCAAGTACAGGTCCTTCGAGCTGGGCCACGCCGTGAGGATGATGCTCGAGGCCTTGAGGTACGGTGGCGCGATGGCGGACCTGCTTGAGCACATATCGAAGGACCTCAGGAACCAGCAGCTCATACAGAAGGAGGTCGCGGGCCAGCTGTTCATGTACAGCATATTCATAGCGTTCGCGGGGCTGATAGCCGCGCCGGTGCTCTACAGCCTCACCAGCCAGATGATAGTGGTAACCGACCAGGTCTGGAAGGGCATACTCACATCCAATCCTGGGGGGCTGCCCACCACCGGCATTTCGTTCCTCAAGCCCAGCCCGCCTAAGATAGACCCTGGCACTTACCATACCTTCTCGCTCATCTCGATAGCTGTGATAACCGGCTTCGCCAGCATGATAATGTCGGCGATAGCAACCGGCTCCCCCCTCAAGGGGCTCAAGTACCTGCCAGCCTTCATGGTGGTGGGGTTCGTGGTGTTCTTCGTTGGACAGGCCTTCATAGGCTCGCTGTTCTCCTCGCTTGGAGGGATATGAAAGAAGTCGCGCAGTAGCCAGCGAAGAGGGCGGAAGAGGACAAGAAAGAAAAAGAAAACGCAGGCGGGGATCTAGTTCTCCCTCCCGCCCAGCTTCTCCGTGAGCTTCGCGTTCATCCTGCCTATCATGTACGTTGCGTAGACTGCTATCCCTGTGACTATCACCGCGTACGTGAGCTGCGCTATTATCGTGTCCGACGTGCCGAAGAAGTGGGCGAATATGTTCTGTATCGCGGTGTTCCACGCAAGCGCTGCGACAAGGCCGAACGCCGCGGTCATCAACGCTGACAGCTTTCCCATGAACTCCAGATGGAGCCTTATCCTCTCCTTGTTTTCCTTCATCATATCACCTTAGCGTCATGGCTGGGCGAAGCCCACGCCGCACTGCCCCATCACGCTGTTGGACAGCGTGCAGATCAGCGTGTTGGAGTACATGTAGCCGTTGTTGAGGCTGTTTGCAGAGTCGACTATCTGGTTGGCCAGCGCGGAGCTGGAGAACCCGGCGCCGCTCAGCGGCCACCAGTCCGTCGGACCCACCCCAGCCACGCTGTCGTTCTGGTACAATTGCTGGACCTGTGCCGCGGTGAGCGCGGTCCCCGAGTAGAATTTGGCATCGGACAGGTAGCCGTTGAAGTACCCGTTGTTGTCCCCTGATCCGGCGCAGCCGTTGCATGCGTCGGTGCCGAACATCATGCTACTGGTGCTGCCGCCTATTGTGGAACAGGTGCTGGTGCAGCTCCCGACGAGGGTCCCGTTCCTGTAGAGGTACCAGTTGCTGCCGTCAAACACGCCCGTTATGAAGTACCATTGGTTCAGGCCGGAGAACCCGACCGATGCGCCGTTGCAGTTGGTGTTGCAGCTGTGGAAGTACAGCGCACCAGATCCCGACGACTGACTCGTAAGCTCGAAGCCCCAGTTCCATCCCGAGTTCGCCGGATTCGTATTTGCAAGTATGAATGCCGAGTTCCCCACGACCCCGGGCGCCTTGTCGTACATCCAGAACGACACGCTGAACCTGCTTGGGTTGAATGCGGGCGAGGCTGCCGTCGCTATATAGCCGTAGCCGTTGCCTCCGGGGCCGAACCACGCCACGTTAGGCAGCGCAGCATCTGAGAGATGGAACACGGCAGCGCCACTGGATGCGCCGCTGCTCTGGTTGGTGTACTGCGTCGAATATGGGGCATAGCTGCCAATAAGGTTGTCCTTGAACGGCCCATAGTCCGTGGAGTTGCCGTTCAGCGGCCACCAGCCTACGAGGTTTGCAGATAGCACCGGGGCGCTGTTTATCCCCTGCATGTACATCTGCGCTATCTGTGCCTGGGTGAGCGGCGCGTTGTACATCTGCACATTCGCCATTGAACCGTTGAAATAGCTGCCATCGTTCGCCCTGGTGCCGAGGTATATGGCGTTGCTGCTGGATGAACCGCATATGGTGCCGCTTGCAGCGGATGTGCCCTCAAGCACCCCGTTGAGCCATAGGCGCAGGTTCGCGCCGTCGTATGTCAGGGTCTCCAGGCTCCACCTGTTGGTCTGAAGCACGCCCGTAGACGAGGCGACCTGGGTCCATGACCCGGTTCCTGTGAGGCAGGCGAAGCCGTCTATCTGGCCTATGGCCCCCTCATCCACCGCATCCATTATGTAAGTCCCCTCGCCTCCGCCTATCGTGCCTGCCGTTACCGCCTCCTCCCTCCCCGCATTGTTGCTGCCGCAGCATGCACCTGCATTGTGGTTATAGGAACCCAGCCTTATCCATGCGCTGAGCGTAAACACTCCAGGCAAAAGATTGTTGGATGGGTTGCCTACGAAATAGCTGGAACCTCCGTTGAACTGCGCCGCCCTTCCAGAATAGTTGCCGTTAATCGGCGAGGAGCTCAAGAACAGCTGTGCGGAGACCGTGTTGGACCCGCAGTTGGTAAGCGAGGTGCATCCGGGGTTGCCGGCTCCGAGTATCTTGTTGGTGGCGTTGTTGTAGAATGACCCCCCGGAGGCAGGGTCGCCGGGGTAGTTGACAAGGGCAGAGCTCACCACGTTGGCAGGCACCCCCGTGTAGAAGTGTCCGCTGAAGTCGCTGAAGTTGCCTATCAGCGGCCACCACGCGAGCAGGTTGGCGTTTCCGAGCGGAGGGCTCTCTATCCCGTCAAGGTAGAGCTGCGCCACCTGCTGGTTCGCCAGCGACTGGTTGTATACCTGGACGTTCGCTATCTTGCCAGGGAAGAAGTGGTTCGCGCCGTCGTCCCTGCTGCCTATGTAGGTGGGTCCGGCCGGCTCGTTGACCGAGCCCGTCTGCGCGGTCTTGTTGACCAGCACTCCGTTCACGTATATCGACATATAGCTGTTGTTGTACGTCGCAGATATCAGGTACCACCTGTTGAGCGCCTTGAAGTTGTTCGGCGCAGTTATCGGCCCGTGCCACGTCCCCCCTATGTTCACCCAGAAGTCGCCCTCCATGTTGCCGTTGTTGTTTATGGAGAGAACGAATCCCCCGGTCTGCGCCTCCCTGGAGCTGACCACAGCCTCCCTGGCGCCGTTGGTGTTGGTATACGACGTGGGGTATATCCAGGCCGATACCGTGAACGAGGTGGGGTTGAGGCTGAGGCTGTTGGCCACTGCCACGTAGCTGTTGACCCCGCTGAACATCTTCGTTATCCTGCTGTACAGGTTGAGCGAGAACATCCCAGACGAGGATCTCTGGCTGAGCGATCCCTGTCCATAGCCCAGGTAGGACGGCGCGAGGCTCGATGGGTAGTAGTAGCCGTTCTGCATCGCCGACTGTATGGCGGAGGCGTTGACCAGCGCCATCGCAGGCCCATCCAGCACCATCTGGGTACCGTTCGGTATCAGGCCGAATACGTTGGCCGTAGGGCCCGCAGTCGTGGCAGGGTACACGAGGTATGGCACTAAGGGAGTGGCCGTGTTCGCGGATGAGGTGACCAGTCCCGCCATCCCGCACACGTTCTGGGGGATGCTGCGGGCGTTCTGCGTCACGAGTATGTAGTTGGCGTTCTGGTACGGGGCGGGTATGTTGCCGCAGTTAGGCACCCCGCCTTCCGTTATCGCCGCGCCCGAGGCGAGCATGAATGGCGAGCTGCTGCCCTGTGTCGCTATCGAGTTGCCTATCAGCACGGCTATCGGATAGGATTGCTTTGCCCTTATTATGTGGGGGTCTGCGGCCTCTGCATAGAACAGGTCCTGAGTGCCGTTGAGCGAGACGCTGCCCGTCGCGGATATCGGGTATGTCACGGTGCCCTGCGACGAGTTTATCACCGCCAGCCCGGTGAAGGTGGCGTTGACCATGAACGGGCTGGACTGGTACACGCTGATCGAGGCGTTGGTTATTATCACGTTTACGTTCTGCGCTAGCGCCTGAGCTATCGTAGCGTTGAGGAAGTTCTTCAGCACGTAGTTGCCCATGTAGCTGCCCATCGAGGTCCTGTAGATGGTGCCGTTGTTCATCAGCGATGCCAGTGCGTAGGCCGTGTTGTTGGTGAAGTTGTCGTACCTCAGAGTCGGGGTGCTCTCGTACGCAACCAGCGCGGACATCGCGTTGGAGAGGCTGGAGTGCAGGAAGCTGGGCAGCGAGCCCCTAATGCCAGTGAGGAAGTTGGTCACCGCGGATGTGGTGGCCACCCCTGACGACAGGGTGCCGTAGTTGATCTGCGTGGACACGTAGGTCATTATCTGGGCGAGCATGAGTATGAGGAGGACTACCGTCGCGAGCGTGAGCAGGAGACCCTTCCTCGACCCCAAGATCTTTTTGCTCATTTCCATACGACAACACTTACGTTATAGAAGTTATTTATTCCGTTCGAGGGAAGCGCAACTGGAGTGCTCGCCTTGCTCACCTGGTAGGAGTTGAGAAGGCTGCCCGGCAGGTAGGTGGCGTTCTGCCACAGCACGTTGTTCGGGAAACCGTTGTAGAAGTTCCCGCCGTAGTCGTTGCCGTTGCCGTCAAGAGGCCACCAGAGCGCAAGCCCGGAGCCGCTCAGCGGCGCGCCGAACAGGCCCTCGGAATAGAGCTGCTGCACCTGGCCCGAGCTGAGCGCGTTGTCATAGACCTGCACGTCCGCTATCTTGCCTATGAACTGGCACGACGAGGCCGTGCCCACCGTGAACTTGTATCCGGCGCCGAAGTAGCCGGTGGTGGGCGCGCCTGTCCTGGTCTCCGTATTGTTGAGCGCCCCGTTCACATAGAGGTTCATGACGCCGCTCTTCTGGTTGTAGGTGCCGACCACGTGGTACCACCTGTTGGTCTGGGGCGCCGCCTTGCTGGACAGCCTTGGCTCTATCGCGCTATTGACATACACGAACCACGATATCTTTCCCCCCTCCCCCGGGCTGTCCACCCTGATGAAGTAAGAGTCGCCGCTCACTACGCCCCTAGACGTGGTGAGATCCGTGGGGTACATCCATGCGGAGACGGATATGTTCTTGCCCTGCTGCAGCGCGGCGGTTGTGTTGGTGCTCAGGTAGGCCAAGGAGGCGCAACCCGATATCGCGTTGAACGTCGCGACCTGGAGGTCTGGCGCATAGGTGCTGTTTATGTAAAGGCCCACGTTCTGCGAGGGGTAGATCTTGCTAAGGAGAATGCTGGCGTACGCGCCCTGGTTGTTCAGGTACATCGCTGCCAGTGATTGCAGCAGGCTGTCGCCGGGCTTGGCCTTGTAGGTGCCGAACGCGTAGAGCTCGGAGCCGTCGGCAACGTAGGCGTTGCCGTACGCGAGCGCTATGTTGTTGTAGAACTGGGTTCCTGATGGCGCATAGGGTGCGTTGGGCAGCGACATGTTCCAGAGCTGCTGGCCGTTGTTGACGTTGAAGCCCTCGAACACCCTGCCGTTGATCAGTGTGTAGAGCGTGCTTCCGGCTATGGATGGGGTGAAGTTGAAGTTCTGGGTCGGGGTCGTGTGGGAGAATATCTGCACGCCGTTGGGGTTGAACCCGTAGAGCCCCGCCGATGTCTGGACGTATATGTTGTTGTTTGCCGATGATATCCCCTTGACGCTCCCGCTCAGGGCTATGGTGTTGGTGACCACGCCTCCCAGCGTAGTGATGTAAAGGGCGGAGCCGCTGCCCACCGCTATCTCGTTGCCGTTCACCACCGGGTTGGTGGTGGCCGAGGAGCTGAGGGCGGTCTGCCATACCTTCACTATCCCCGCGTTGGTGACGGTGTAGCCCTGCAGGTAGTTCTGCGCGGCGGTGGCGCTGGTCGACACTATGAACTCGCCGTTGGCGTATGCTGGCGGCTGGACCGGGAGCGGGGTGTCGCTAACTATCCCGACGAGGGTGCCGTTCACCAGGTTGGCTACGCAGAGGTTGACGCCCGAGCAGGAGAACGCTATGTACCCGCCCTC
>JAGWGP010000023.1 GCA_028867285.1 Microcaldota archaeon
CACGAACCTTCCCTTCAGCTCACGGGCACACTCCTCTGGGTCGTCGTACTTCGAGTGGTACCTCAGGCCCACGCCGTTCCTGACGTAGACCCCGCTTATCCTGCTTATCTTTTGGCTCACCACGGGGGTTATACCGGCCGCGTTGAGCACGGATATCACCTCCTGGGCCTTGCCCATCGCGTACACGCCGAAGAGCACCGAGCCGCGCTCGAGCCTGTCCCTGGTCCATTTCTGTATCGCCCACTCCACGTCCGCCTTGTCGTCGAACTTGATGTGGGGGCTGCAGTAGGTGGAGTCCATTATGAGCGTGTCGGTGTCGACGATCTCTATCCTGTCGGCGGTCCTCGACGGGGCGAGCTGGAAGTCGCCGGTGTAGACCGTCCTCTTACCGGTCTCCGAGTCGTCGACGCACAGCTGCTTGGAGCCGAGCATGTGCCCGGCCGAGAGCAGCCTCATGGATTCTGGGATCTCCTTGGTCTTGAGCTCCCTCCCGAGCAGGCCCTCTATCAGCTGCACGGTCTGCTCGCTCGCGACCACGGATTTGGAGGACTTCACCGCCGCTATGTGGTCCGTGTGCGCGTGGGAGACGAAGTCGAGGTCGGCCGAGGGCTCCCTTCGGTCAAGGGATATCCTCATCTTGTTGGCCGTCAGCATCTTGTCGCCTCCCGTAGGGGAATAATCCACTAACGCTCGTAAAGTATAAATAATGTCACAATCACTATCTGTTAGGTTCCTTTAATGGTCGAGAATCTCATAATAATAGGGAGCGGGCCGGCCGGATACTCGGCCGCGCTTTACACCGCGAGGGAGGACTTCAAGCCCCTCATGATAGCCGGGACCGTCAACGTAGGGGGCCAGCTCACGCTCACCACGACGGTGGACAACTACCCCGGGTTCCCCGAGGGGATACAGGGACCGGAGCTGATGGGACTGTTCGAGAAGCAGGCGAAGAGGTTCGGCACGAGGATACTGCACGAGGACGTGGTGGACGTCGACTTCGGATCAAGGCCGTTCAAGATAAAGACGAGCGAGAACCAGTACGAGGCCCATACAGTAATAATATCCACGGGGGCGTCCTCCAAGTGGCTCGGCATACCATCAGAGATGAGGTTAAGGGGGAAGGGGGTGAGCAGCTGCGCCACGTGCGACGCCGTGTTCTTCAGGAACAAGGATGTGGTCGTGGTCGGGGGAGGCGACACCGCGATGGAGGACTCGCTGTTCCTGACAAAGTTCGCCTCAAGCGTCACCATCTTGCACAGGAGGGAGGGATTCAGGGCGAGCAAGGCGATGCAGGACAAGGTAATGGCGAACCCGAAGATAAGGGTCATGTTCAACACAACGGTGGAGGAGATACTCGGCCAGGAGCAGGTGACCGGAGTCAGGATAAAGAACGTCAATGACGGAAAGGAGGAGACGCTCAAAGTGGGCGGAGTGTTCATCGCCATAGGACACACGCCAAACACGGAGTTCCTCAAGGGAAAGATAAAGCTGGACGACCAGGGATACATACTGACCAGGGAGGAGGTGAAGACCGACATAGAGGGAGTCTACGCAGCAGGGGACGTGGTAGACAGGGTGTACAAGCAGGCGGTGACCGCGGCAGGCAGCGGGGTGAAGGCCGCGCTGGAGGTCAGGGCCTACCTGCAAAACATGAACCTCACAAACTTGCAGTGAACAGATGATAGCCTTCAAGAGCAAGAAGTTCAGGGTAAAGGTGGAGAGGGTACGGCTACCCGACGGCGACTCGGTGGATTTCGCAATGGTGGAGAGGCGGCCGGGAACCAGCATAATACCGTTCATAGACAGCGACACGATCCTGCTCGCCTATCAGTACAGGCCGGCAGTGGGGAGGTGGATACTCAACCTGGCCGGGGGCACGGTGGAAGAATCGGAGACCCCGATGCAGAACGCGGTAAAGGAGCTCGAGGAGGAGCTCGGCTACAGGGCCAGGAGGATGAGGCTTGTCGCAAAGCTCTACCCTGCCCCATATATGTGCAACCAGACTGAGTACATCTTCGTGGCAACCGGGCTCGTGAAGGCCAAGAGGCATTTGGAGAGGGGCGAGCAGATACGGACGCGAAGGATAAGGGTAAGGGATGCGATAAGGATGGCGCGTACTGGCAGGATAAGCGATGCGATAACGGCGGCTGCGCTGATGATGCTTGAGCACGGGCTAAAGTGACCTCTGCCCCTTCTTCGGGTTCAGCTCGTAGACGCGTATCCCCACCTTCCTGACACGCCTCTCATCTACCAGCGGCTTTATCAGCTCCATGCCGATGGAATAGAGCAGCTTCTCGGAATCCGTATAGTTAGACAGCTTCCTGTTCTTTATCTTCTCAGTGAAATCAGGGTACCTGGCCTTGACCCCGATCCCCTTGAACCAGTAGCCCTGCTTGCCGACCTCCTCCATGACCTCGTGCGCAAGCTCCTTCATCATAGCGCCGATGTCCTCCAGGTCGTCGGTGTCCCTGCCGAAGGTCCTCTCCCTGCCGATCGACAGAGCAGCCGCGTTCTCGACAACCTTGCCGTTGTCTATCCCGTTGGCGAGCAGGTACATCTCCTTGCCCCACGAGCCGAACCTGCTCTCCAGAACCAGGGGCTTGGCCCTGGCCAGATCCCCGATGGTGGTTATCTTCATCTCCTTGAGCCTCTCAGCCGTCTTCTCTCCAATCCCAAGGAGTTTCGTGACCTCCTTGTCCCTCAGGAAGGACTTCACGTCCTCCCCCTTCAGCACGCCGAGCCCGTTGGGCTTCGATGCGTCGCACACCATCTTCGCGTAGGTCTTGCCAACGCTTATCCCGATCGTGCACGGCAGGCCGAGCTTCTCGCTTATCTCGCTCTTCAACTCATTGCCCAGCTCCTCCGCCCTGCCGTAATCCATCTCGCCCAGGTCCATGACCGCCTCGTCCACGCTGATCACCTCGGTCTTCAGGCCACGCGACTTTATCGTCTCCATCACCCTGCCGGACATCTCGAGGTAGTGCTTCCAGTCGTCGGGCATGTAGTTGAGCGTGGGGCAGAGCTTGAACGCCATGGCCGTGGGCATGGCGCTGTGTATCCCCAGCCTCCTAGCCTCGTAGTTGCACGTTTGCACTACTCCCTTCAGCCTGTTCTCAATCGTCTGAGTGCCCACCGCGAGCGGCTTGCCCTTCAGCTCTGGATGGCGCGCCTCCTCGCAGGCAGCGTAGAAGTAGTCCATGTCCACGTGCAGGAACAGGCCCATCCCATCACCGCTATTATTTCTGCGGGAAGGTTTAACTCGCTATCTGCCTACTTTGCGGATATCTTGTTGAGCGCCAGCACGCCGCCAAGTATTATCAGCCCGCCGAGGATCTCCTGCGGGGTGTAGCTGCTCAGGAGCACGCTCCAGGCGAGCACCACGAGTATGTCCATGTAGGTGAAGCCGTTGGCCAGGTTCCTGCCGACGATGTCGCCCCATCTGCCCGCACCCTTCACCGGAAGGGCGGCCACCACCTCGAATCCCACAGCGAGCGAGAGCAGCATGCCGCCGATGATGACGGAGGCGAGGGGCAGGGCGGATATCCCGCCGAGCAGTGGGCCGGAGTAGAGCGCGGCGCTTCCTATTCCGGTTATTATTATGAATACGGGGAAGGCGAGGAGCCTGGTCCCGGAGCTCTCCCTCCTCGCGCCGTAGAGGAAGAGGTAGTAGCCCGCACCCTGGCTCACCATTATGAAAAGCAGTATGGGCAGTATCGAGTAGTTGAAGACGAAGCCGTGGCTCTGCGCGACGAAGATGCCGACAGCGACCGCGAGCACCCCAGCGACAAGGTAGACGGCCTCCTTCCTCCTCATCTCCTTGCTGAAGAAAAGAAAGTCGATGGCGAGGAAGACGATCACGCTCGCGCCGAGAAGCGGCATCCCGCCGGCGAGCGAGGACGACCTGTACAGCGCGTACACGCCGATGGAGGAGAGCGCGAGCGCCGCACCGCCGGAGAGCTCAAGCGCCAGGCCCCTCATGCCCTTGCGCGAGAACGACATCCCGCCCGACCTTATTATCACTAGCGCGCTCACAAGGGCGCCTATCCCGAGCCCGAGCAGGTACCCGTTCAGGCTCAGGTGCTGTATCGCCGTGTAGGTGAATATGTTGAGGAACGCGTAGGCCAGCGTGCTGATGAGCAGGAGTAGTATTATGCGCCTCAAGAGCTCACCAAGCAACCTCTATTACTCCACTATGCCCACGCCGACGAACTCCTCCCCCCTGTAGAGGGCGAAGCGGCCGAGCTCGTTGTGCTCCTCGTACCTCTCGAGCGGGTAGTCGCGAGCAAGGATGATCGACACCGTGGCGGAGTCGTTGGTCGCGATGGAGCCGCCACCACGCGACCTATTGCCTGTCACGGGCGAGAGCGTGCTCTCTATCCTCATGCCCTTCAGGGGAATGTCGTTGTTGTTGGTCCTTATGAACAGCCTCTTGGCCTCGGCGCTCCTTATGCCGTTTATCACGAACATCCTCGCGGTGAAGGTTCCCTTCCTGTGCGGCCTGACCGAGCTGCCGTATATCATGCTACCCCTGCCCACATCGACATCCTTATCGAGGACCAGGGCTATGTTGGAGTGGGCAGAGGCGCTCCTCACGCTCCGCCCCTTGAGGTGCAGCCTCTTAACACGGGCCTTGGCCTCGTCAGGCTCCACCCTGACGGTGTCCCCGACCCTCACGGTGCCGTTGTAGAGCACGCAGAACAGCGCCTTGGAGCCGTCGGTCTCCACAGCGTCCTGGACTATCGCCCTCACCCCGTCCCCGCCGCTCTTGGGCCTCCTGTAGTATCTCTTGGCGAAGTCCATTAGCAGGCCTGCAAGGGGTAGTCCCTTGTACCAGCCCATGTTCCCCGAGTTGCTGACCAGGTTCTCGTTGTTGTATGCCGAGACCGGGACGAAGAAGACGGGCTTGTCGAAGTTGATCGACCTCAGGTAGTCGCCAACCTCCCGTTTCGCCTTCTCGAACACCCTCTCGTCATAGTCGACGATGTCCATCTTGTTGACCGCGACCGCCAGAGCCTTGATCCCGAACATCTGCGAGAGGAACAGGTGCCTCCTGGTCTGGGGCCTGAAGCCCTCTCCCTTCTTCACCGAGACCATCAGCACGGCGAAGTCGCCGTTCGAGGCCCCGCTCATCATGTTCTTGATCAGCTCCAGGTGGCCCGGGACGTCGATGAGCTCGAACATCTTCCCCTTGTGCACCAGCTCGGCGCGGGTGGTGTCGATCGTCATCTCGTTCTCCCTCTCCTCGGAGAAGCTGTCGAGGATGTAGGCGGGCTCCCACCTCTTGCCCTTGACCCTCGCCTCCCTCACCCTCTCATCGGTGGTGGAGCCGGTGGCGATCAGCAGGTTGCCGATGAGCGTGGACTTGCCGTGGTCCTTCTCGCCCAGCATCGTGACTATGTACTTGTCCATGGCACCACGTCACATATAGCCGAGAGCGCGCAGCTTCTCCATGACATAGGCCTTCTCCTTATCTTGCTGCCTACCACTTCTTTCCTCTACTTTGGTGCCCTCTAGTTCCTTTATTATGTCATCGATGGTCTTCGCATCAGACTTGAGCGGGACCGTGCAGTGGGTGCAGCCCAGGCTCCTGTAGCGGTACCCCTCCTTGGAGAAGTAGAGCGGGTTCATCGGCACCTTGGCCTTCTTTATGTAGTTCCAGATGTCCACCTCGTTCCAGTCGAGGAGAGGGTGGACGCGGATGTGGTCGGTCCTCTCCAGCTTGGAAGTGTAGTTGTTCCACACCTCGGCTGGCTGGTTCTTGTAGTCCCACTTGAACTCCTTGTTGCGCGGTGAGAAGACGCGCTCCTTCGCCCTTATGCCGTGCTCGTCACGCCTTATCGAGACGATCAGGCCGTCGAAGCCGTGCTCGTCCATGACCTCCTTGAGCGCGTCGGTCTTGTTGGCTCCGCAGCAGCTGAAGCCAGACAGCTCCTCCCTTATCTTGCTGTGCGCCACGATCAGCTTCATGTTCCACTTCTTGGCCAGCTCGTCGCGGAACTTGTACGACTCCGGGAAGTCGATGCCGTTGTCTATATGGATCACGGGGAACGGCACCTTGCCCAGGAAGGCCTTGCGCGCAAGGGCAAGCATCGTGGTCGAGTCCTTGCCCATGCTCCACAGAGCGGCCAGGTTCTTGAACTTGGCGTTCGCCTCGCGTATTATGAATATGCTCTTCTCCTCCAGCTTGTTTATGTCTTGCCTCATCATCAAATCATCTTTCGGTTTATCTCAAGCTCCTTAAGCAGGTAGGTGGCGCCCTCGATGCCGAACTTGCCCTTCATCAGTATCGGCACCTTGTAGAGCGGCTTCGCCCTCGCGTCGTATATCACCGCGTAGGCGTCCTTCAGGTTCATCTTGCTCTTCAGGCCGGAGGGGTAGAATATGTAGTACATTCGGGCCTTGTCCGCCTTCATCTTCCTCCCCATCCTCGCCCAGTTCTCCTTCGTCGGGTTCCTTCCCAGCTCGAGGACGAGCGGGTCGGGCTTCGCCTTAGCGTTCTTGTCCATTGCATCACTAATTATACATAATTACAACAGCTAATTATGTATAATTAACATATATAAACCTTGCTGTCCAAGGTATTACCGATACGATGAGGACGAAGAGGGCGGGAAAGGCGACGCAGTTCACCAGCGTATCCATACCCACCCAGCTGTTCAAGAAGCTGGAGAAGGAGATAGAGGGCACGGGGTTCCCATCGGTCTCAAGCCTAGTGGCATTCGTCCTGCGTATGCTGCTCACGGAGAAGAAGACGGGCAAGGGTGAGTACGACATAGAGAGCATAAAGAAGAGGCTCAGGGAGTTGGGCTACATGTGATTGCATGAGGAAAGTCTTCTTTTACATGCTGGTAAGCGCGGACGGTTACTTCGAGGGGCCGAACCATGACATCTCATGGCACAATGTGGACGATGAGTTCAACAGGTTTGCGGTGGAGATGCTCAGGGGCGCAGACCTTTTCATCTACGGGAGGAGGATGTATCAGCTCATGGAGGGTTTTTGGCCCGGGGCTGCCAAGGATCCCTCCCTGTCCGAGGAGAACAAGGAAATAGCCCATATGATCAACACCACCCCGAAGATTGTGGTCTCAAGGACGCTCAAGAGCGCCGAAGAGGCAGAGAATTGGAAGAACGTCAGGCTCGCGCACGAATTCGATGCCGATGAGGTCAGGCGCATCAAGGCGCAGCCGGGCAAGAACATATGGGTAGGTGGCTCCGAGCTCGCGTGTTCTTTCGTGAAGGAGGGCCTCATAGACGAGTTTTGGCTGATGGTAAATCCGGTAATCCTAGGAAAGGGTACGCCAGTGCTTGGCGGGCTGGGCAGAAAGCTGGATCTAAAGCTGATCAAGACAAGGCAGTTTAAGTCGGGGAACGTCCTGAACTGTTACAGGCCGGCATAAGGTGTACTCATGGATAACGTTGCAGCAACGAGCAGGATGGTGAGGCTGTACATAGCAACTGGGTTCCTCTACTTTGTCGCAGGGACGGTTCTCCTGGCGTTGAACCTCTCAAACTTGGTTGCCGTAGACAGGGACCCTATATTCGTGCTCCTTCTCTACGGTTTTGTCACGCAGCTGATATTCGGCGTCTCCTACATATTTGTGCCAGGAGTTGCACGGCACAGCGGTGCGGACTACAGGACGATAATCGCTGAATACATTTTCTTGAACACGGGAGTGATTGCGTTCGAGGCAGTTGCGCTCACAGGGCAGAAAGAGGTTGCCGTGGCCGCCCTGGGGCTTGCGGCGCTGATCGCGGCCGTTATATTGCATGCAGCCAATATCTGGCGCACCATACTCGGGAGCGGGAAGGGCACTAATGCGACATAGCTTCGGAGGTGCATTTCAGGTGCGTCATGCCTTCATCCTTGACAATACCTCTCCCTTCTCCCTTTCATCGATGGAATCATCGATCCATGGGTACATGCCCTCCTCTTCCATCTTGTCATGGCCCGCCAGCAATTGCTCAAGGTCATTTTCGAGGCCTGCGTCCCTGGAGTCCAGGCGCCCTGATATGTCCCTTATGCTGCCCCTTATCCTCTTGTGCTGCAATATCAGCTCGTCCAGCATCGCCGTGTCCTTACCCAGCTTCCGCCTGGCAAGTGGGAACAGGATCTCCTCCTCCCACCTGATGTGCCTCTCCATCCCCATCTTGAACGCGAGAAACAGCTGACTGGCCAGCCCCGCCTTCTTGGACCTCCTGAACTCCTCAAATATATAATCAAGCCTGGAGTGGTCATCGGACATGAACCTCGATATGCTGATCTCACTATTCTGGGAGTATATCCTCTTCGCATGCTTCCACACATTCCAGGCCACTGCGAATGTTATTATCTGGGACTCCTGCCCATCGGTCGCGTCGTCAAGAGTGATCCTGTACTTGGCCTTCATGAAGTCAAGGAATTCCTTGTCATAGTTCTCCATGCTTATCACATTATTTCGTGGCATTGGACCTGCAGCAGAAGCCTCACTACTTCACGCTCTTCAGGTACTCAATCACCTCCCTGCAGTGCCCAATCGCCTGCACCTTGGGGTAGATCTTCAGTATCTTTCCGTCCTTGCCGATGACGTAGGTCTTTCGTATCGTTCCCCAGCCGAAGACGCCCTTGTTGCCGTAGGCCTCATACTCCTTTATCGTCTTGCTCTCGGTATCGGACAACAGCGTGACCTTCAGCGAGTACTTGTCCACGAAATCGCAATGGGATTCCTCACCGTCGCTGCTCACGCCGAGAACATCGGCCCCGAGCTTGCGTATCTCGGGCAGGTCCTTGGTGAAGTCCTTGGCCTCGATTGTGCAGCCGGGCGTGTCGTCCTTGGGGTAGAAGTACAGCACAAGGTTCTTGCCTTTGTAGTCGCTCAACTTGTGAACCTTCCCATTCGAGTCCGGAAGGCTAAAACCCGGTGCCATATCTCCCTCTGCCAGCATCTAATCACGAACGGTATTGTCTGGCAATCTTTAAATCGGCTACCTATTTAAGCCTGCAAGAAAAAGCCATACTGATTCAGATGAAGTTGAACCTGTTCGGCAGGAAGCAGAAGGTCGTGGTCAATGGCATTAGCGTCAAGTGGCAGGGCTACGCACACAAACTGGACGGCACCCCGGTGAACGGGAGGACCTTCGATCTCGTCCTGCCGTTCCAGAACAAGACACACGAGGACATGCTGACCAAGGCGGCTAGCTTCAAGGCCCAGGAGGCGCTGCCCGCCGTCATCAAGGCGATAGAGGTGAGCAACCCCTTCAAGCTGGTCTCCGTGGAGCCGGCGTTGCCGATAACCGTACAGCCGGACCAGAAGGTCATGCTGAAGATGAGGTTCGAGGCGCCGGACTACAACTACGAGGGCCCGCTCGCGATCAACCTCGCATCGGACCAGGTGGAGGCGATACACATGGAGATAACCAAGGTGATAGTCCACGCGAAGGGGAGGGACACCGAGATAGAAACATCATCAAGGATAATGAGCATGGCTAAGGGGCAGATATTCCAGGAGAAGGTGCAGATGTTCAAGGCCTTAAGCTTCGGCGACACGGTGAGCAAGGTGGAGATAAGCGCGCCGTTCAAGATAGTGAGCACGGACCCCAAGCTGCCGTTCACCCTGGACCAGACCAACAGCTACATAGCCACGATATTCATACAGGCCCCAGACAACAGCTACGCGGGCACCTTGGAGCTCACCGTATCCTGAGTGCCAGCGGCTAGACCGCCACGGCTATGCTGCCTAGTATTATCAAAGCTATGCTCACGCCGCGCGCGATGAGCAGCTTCCTGTTGACTCTCTCCTCTATTATCTTCGGGTAGAAATACGCCGCCAGGCTCGCGAGAGCGAGCACGAAGAGCGGTTGCGTGTAAGCAAGCGCAGTGACAAGGGTCGCGTAACCCAGGGATATCGCCACCACGAAGAGGAATGCGCCGCTCACGCCGAGCAGCTCGCCGAAGCCCGCGATTCCGAGGGGCGCAAGCCCTCTCTTCCCCACTACGCTCCTTATGTCCCTGAGGCTGAGCGCAAGCACCGGTAGGCCGAACAGGAATATGCCGAGCCTGGTCAGCGAGAACACGGTGGTGAAGCCGCCGAAGGAGAGGAGGTACTTGAGCAGTATGATCTCGATCGCCTCGAACACGCCCGCGCCGAGCATCAGCCAGAAAGCGGCGCCGAAGCGGGCCTTGGTCACCCTGAACTGGAGGAGCATAGCGCCCACGGTTATCATGAACACGCCGGCATACCTCAGCGGGCCGAACGCCTCGCCAAGGAAGAGGTAGGCGAGGACGAGCACGAAGATCGGCTCCACGGCCCAGATCCCGATGACGGTAGAGACCTCCTCAATCTTGAGCGCCTTGTAGTACATCAAGAGCGAGGCCACCGCCATCGCGCCGATCAGCAGGCCCACGCCGAGCTGCGCCAGTCCCATGGCGTGGTAGTCGGAGAGGGGGAATAGGGCAAGGCTCATTATGCCGCTTATCACCACGGTTATGCCGAGCAGGCTGAAGTGCTTCCCGAACTGCTTGGTCACCTGGAACCTGTCCACTATGTTCGACGCTGCGTAGAGGAAGGCGGAGAGGAGGACGAGCATCGCCCAGAGCATAGGCATGGGATCAGGCTGTCTTCTTTATAAGAGCCAGGCCGGCGAGCATCGCCTCGAGCTGGATTCGCTCGTTGGCACCCTCCACTATGCGGAAGTTGGCCTCTCCGAGCTCCTTTATGACCGAGAGCTTGACGCGCTCGTCTATGTTCATGTTCTGCACCTCGCGGTAGCTCTGTAGTATTATATCCTCGGCGCTCATGCCGTGCATCAGCATGAGGTTGTCGAGCTCATCGCGGGCCTTGTTGAAGTCCCCGGTCACGGCGTACCTGAGCATCGAGACTATCTCGGTGGGCCTGGCTCGGGAGGCGACGTCGTAGATGCTCGACTCCGCTATCTTCTTGCTCTGCATGGCAGCGCTCTGGAGTATGTTGGTCAGCTTCCTGAGGTCGCCCTCGCTCACGTAGATCAGTGCGTCAATCGCCTTATCGCCCATCTCGAGCCCCTCGCCGTCGACTATCCTCTTGATGTAGGCCTTCATGTCGTCTATGCTGAGCGGCTTGAACCTGAACACCACGCACCTGCTCTGTATGGGCTCTATTATCTTGCTCGCGTAGTTGGCGCTCAGTATGAAGCGGGTCTCGCGGGAGAAGTTCTCCATCGTCCTCCTCAGCGCGTGCTGCGCGTCGGCGGTCAGCGAGTCGGCCTCGTCGAGAAATATTATCTTGATCGGGACCTTGGCGACGGATATGGTCTTGGCGAACTCCTTCACGGCACCACGTATCACGTCTATCCCGCGCTCGTCAGAGGCGTTGAGCTCCTTGAACGCGCTGCTTATGTTGTCCTTGTATAAGTCCTTGGCCATGGCGACAGCGCAGGTGGTCTTGCCCACCCCTGGGCTGCCCGCGAATATCATATTGGGGAAGTTGCCCCGGTCGACGAAGGACTTGAGCCTGTCGACTATCAGCTTCTGGCCTATGGCGTCCGAGAGGGACTTCGGTCTATACTTCTCCGTCCACGGCAGATCGACAGGCATGAGACCACAAAAGCAGTAATAGTATTGGGCGAATAGCATTTATTAACTTTCTCCCCCGAATATCTCTGTAGCTCTTTTTAAGCGGGGAGTTAAGCTAACCTGGCAGACTACTGCGTTTGGGTCGCAGTGATCCGAGTTCAAATCTCGGACTCCCCATTTTATTTCTGCGACTGTAAGTCAAGGATTCGGATTGGCCAGAATCAGTCGGTTTTTGAGCCATGAACGCACCAGAAACAGTATTACAAAACTGAAAGGGTTTATAAAGGGGGTGGGTTCGGATTTCCAACGTTTTTAATTCGTTTATCTTTTGGAACCTTTGGCCAAT